>NZ_JBYSXB010000040.1:0-47728 GCF_058781765.1 Arthrobacter sp. FW306-1B-G06A
AACCGCCTCAGCGTCGCCGCCTCCGGCCTGGTCCCCGGCGACACCGTCCAGCGCGTCGCCACCCTGGCCAACGCCACTGGAAACCAGAACCTCTCCGCGATCACCCTCACCACCGCGGCCTCCCCGACCTCCCTGCTGGACACCAACACCACCATGGGCCTGCAGGTCACCGTCGATAACTGCTCCACCGCCTGGACCGAAGCCGGCACCGCCCCCGCCTACACCTACACCTGCTCCGGCACCACCACCAGCGTGCTCGCCTCCCGCCCCGTCATCGGCGCCAACCTCACCCTGGCCAACCTCACCTCGGTCACCGCCGGACACACCGACAACCTCCGCGTCACCCTCACCCTGCCCTCCACCGCAGACAACACCCTGCAGAACCAGAGCAGCACCATCGCCTTCAGCTTCACCGGCACCCAGCGCACCGCCACCAACCAGTAACACCCCCACCCAGCCAGCCCTCCGCCGTCGAGCCCCCCATGCAAACGACGGCGGAGGGCCTTCCACAAGAACGGAGACCCAGCCATGACCGCATCACTGGTCCGCCCCCGGCGGGTCTCCCAGACGGCCACCACGACGGCGACGCCCGGCTCGGGCAAGAACCGGGGTGTTGCGTCGAAGATTGCCCGGGCGCTGGTCAGCGTCATCACCACCACGATCATGGTCGCGGCAGTGGCTGCGTTCCTGTTCCTCGCGGTCGGGCCCCGCGTCCTCGGCTACCAGACCAGCACCATGCTCACCGGCTCGATGTCGCCCCTGATCAACCCGGGAGACGTGGTTGTCACCGTTCCCGTGGCGGTCCAGAACCTGAAGGTCGGGGACATCATCACCTACCACATTCCGGTGGAGGACCAGCGGGTGGAGACCCACCGGATCATCGACCTGACGGTGAACAACCAAGGCACTGCCACCGTCCGCACCAAGGGCGACGCGAACAACGGCGCCGACCCCTGGACAGCGACATTGGCCGGAGGCCAGGTTGACCGCCAGGTGTTCACCGTCCCGTACCTGGGCAACGCGATCCGCGCTCTTCGTGATCCCGTGGTCCTGAAGGTCCTGATGTATGGCGCTCCGGCCGCCCTGGTGGTCATGGTTCTCGTCTCCATCTGGCGGAAAAAGCCCGAAGGCGACGACGGCGCCGTGGACACCGGCGCTGCCCTGCCGGCCTTTGACCGTCGCCCGCTCAAGCGCCTGGCACGGGAAATGAAAAGCAAGGAGGCTGCCGAGAAGTTCGCGGCCGCCTACGCCAAGATGCTTCCCCAGCGTGTGGACAAGATCAGCCACGCACTGAGTACCGGCGACAGCGACCTCGCGATGGATGCGGTGCTCAGCCTGAAAACCAGCTCCTCGATGGTGGGGGCGCTGCGGATGGAACAGCACTGCGTCCGCCTCGAACACGCCTTGGTCACAACCGACCACACCGCGGCAGCCCACGCCGGGGAACTCGTCCGCCAGCACCAACCACAGCTGGAAAAGGCCCTGGGCGGTCACACCACCCGGCGCGCCGCGTAAAATCCTCTTCACAGAACCGAACCGGATGCCCTCCCCTTACCGCATGAAAGCGGTGAGAATGGAATGGACCACCGGGCCTGACAGAAAGCCGCTGACCTTGCGTAGAAGCCGGAGCACCGCCGACGCAGCGCAGACGCCTGCGTTGGGGCGCGTCGCCGCGGTCCTGGCAGCGGCTGCGGTGTTGGTCTTCGCTCCCGGTATCGCGCAGGCCGCGTTCAACTCAGCTGCGGGCGCTGCCCTCCCGGTCTCCTCCGCCACCCTCACATCCACCGCCACCGTCAGCGCGTCCTGCCAAGGTTCGACCCTCACCATCAGCGTCACGAACTGGGCACTGACGGACCCCCGATTCGTAGGACAGTTCACCGTCACTTCCAGCCTCGGGCTCGTCCTTTTCAGCGGCAACAGCAACCAAAGTGGGGGCGGAACCTACACGGCGAAAATCATTCCCCACTTTGGAACCTGGAATTGGTCGGTCAGCAACCAGTATCCGGTCCCCGGCACCAACAACACCTGGACGGGCACCCCCACGTCGGGCCAGTTCACCTGCACCTAAGCGCACACCGCTACCCCCGCAGCGAACGCGGGCTCCGGCGTCCGTCAGGCTCTATATATTGAGAGCATGACCCAGACTTCCGGTTCCGCCCAGCCATCCCACGCCGAAGGCCCAACGGCCCCCGTCGCCAAGAAGGTGCCGCGCACCCGCGAGCACCACGGCGATGTTTTCGTGGACAACTACGAATGGCTCCGGGACAAGGAATCCTCCGAGGTCATTGAGCACTTGAAGGCTGAAAATGCCTACCAGGAAGCTGTCACCGCACACCAGGAACCGCTGCGGGAGGCGATCTTCCAGGAAATCAAGGGACGCACCCAGGAGACGGACCTCTCGGTCCCCAGCCGCAAGGATGGCTGGTGGTACTACACCCGCTCTGTCGAGGGCAAGGAGTATGGCATCCAGTGCCGCGTCCGGGCCGCGAACTCGGTCAACCCGGTGGCGGACTGGACCCCGCCGGCGGTGGAACCCGGCGTCGAACTCCAAGGCGAAGAAGTCCTGCTGGACGGGAACGCCGAGGCGGAAGGCAAGCCGTTCTTCTCCATTGGCGGCACCGCCGTGACGTTGGACGGCAACCTCTACGCCTACGCCGTGGACAACTCCGGCGAGGAACGCTTCACGCTCCGCATCAAGGACCTGCGCACGGGTGAACTTCTGCCCGACGTCATCGAGAACATCTTCTACGGCGTGGCCTTCTCCCCCGACGGCACGCGGATCTTCTACACCGTGGTTGACGATTCCTGGCGCCCGTACCAAGTAAAGTCGCACGTCCTGGGCACGCCCGTCAGTGAAGACGAGGTCATCTACCAGGAGGACGACGTCGCAATGTGGCTCGGATTCGAGCTCTCCTCCGACCGGAGGTACCTCGTGCTGAGCATCGGCTGCTCGGAATTCAGCGAGACGCGCCTGCTGCGCTTCGACGATTTCGACGCCGGCCTGTCCACCGTGATTTCCCGCGACGAACACATCCTCTACGAGGCCGAGCCGTTCCTCCTCGATGGTGTTGATGGACAAAAAGCTGAGACCATCCTCCTGACCCACAACAAAGGTGCCATCAACTCGATGGTGTCCATCGCGGACCCGGCCGAGTTCGCCAAGCCGCTGTCCGAGCAGAACTGGCGCACCGTCGTCGGGCATTCCGACGCCGTTCGCGTCAACGGCGCGGGCGTCACCTCGACGCATCTGGTGGTGTCGGTACGGCAGGACACGATCGAACGCGTGCAGGTGCTTCCGCTCGCCGGGCTGGGAACCGCCGCGCAAGGCGCCGCCGTGGAGCCCGCCTTCGACGAGGAGCTGTACACGGCCGGCGTGGGTGGAACCGACTATGAAGCGCCCGTGATCCGCATCGGGTACACGTCCTACTTCACGCCGTCGCGGGTGTACGACTTCGTGCTGCCCACCGCCGCCCTGCCGCACGGCGAACTGCTGCTGCGGAAGGAAAGCCCGGTGCTGGGCGGGTACACCGCGTCCGACTACGTGGCCACCCGGGAATGGGCGACGGCGGCGGACGGCACGCGCGTCCCGCTGTCCGTGTTGCGGCACGCCTCCCTTGCGCGGGACTCAAGCGCCGCCGGCCTGGTGTACGGCTATGGCTCGTACGAGGTCAGCATGGATCCCGGCTTCGGCGTGGCCCGGTTGTCCCTCCTCGATCGCGGAATCGTCATGGTGATCGCCCACATCCGCGGCGGCGGCGAGCTCGGCAGGCGCTGGTACGACGACGGCAAGAAGCTCAACAAGAAGAACACCTTCACGGACTTCATCGCGGCAACGGACTGGCTCGCGTCCTCCGGCTGGGTGGCCCCGGAGCGGATCGCGGCCATGGGCGGCTCCGCGGGCGGCCTCCTGATGGGTGCCGTGGCCAACCTCGCGCCGGAAAAGTACGCGGCGATCGTGGCGGCCGTGCCGTTCGTGGACGCGCTCAACACCATCCTGGACCCCGAACTGCCGCTCTCCGCGCTCGAGTGGGAAGAATGGGGCAACCCCATCACGGATCCCGAGGTGTACGAGTACATGAAGTCCTACACCCCGTACGAGAACATC
The DNA here is from genome assembly GCF_058781765.1 of Arthrobacter sp. FW306-1B-G06A. Classification (NCBI taxonomy): domain Bacteria; kingdom Bacillati; phylum Actinomycetota; class Actinomycetes; order Micrococcales; family Micrococcaceae; genus Arthrobacter; species Arthrobacter sp. FW306-1B-G06A. Next base: position 4,106 of record NZ_JBYSXB010000040.1, read on the forward strand.
CGGGCCGTTTCGTACCCGCAGATCGCAGCGGTCACGTCCTTCAACGACACCCGCGTGCTCTACGTTGAACCGGCCAAATGGGTCCAGGTGCTGCGTTCCGAGACCACGGGCACGGCGCCCATCGTCATGAAGATCGAGATGGACGGTGGACACGGCGGAGCATCGGGACGGTACGTGCAGTGGCGCGAGCGCGCGTGGGACTATGCCTTCGTCGCGGACTCCCTTGGCGCCGTCGAACTGCTACCTGGAGCCGGACTCAAGTAACGTTCTCGATAGTAGGCTTCCCGTGGGGGGACGGACCGGACAGTAGGAGCGTAGCTTGACTGACAATGCATCGTTGCCAAACCGGGCCTTGGTGGCCGACCCTGACCCGGCCCGTCTCGCCGAGACGGTTGCAGCGCTCGCCGCGGCAGGGTTCATGGTTCGTTCAGTGCCCGACGCCGGTTCACTTGCGGCCGCGCTGGAAAGCGAACCGTGCGACGTGCTGGTGGTGGACAACGGCCTCCGGGAGTTCCTTCCCCGAAACAGCGTTCCGGTTTTGCTCTTGTTGGACCCGGAGGATGAGCTGGATGTCGCTGCCCTGGAAGCCTGGACGATTGCCGATTTTGCCTACAGGAGCCAGCCTCCCGTCATTCGTGCACACAGGGCCTTGGTACTGATAGCCCGCGCCGCCGAACGGACGCGCCGCCGTTCGGAAGCCGAGTCGCTGAGGGAGAGCCTGCGGAAGGTATCCGCGGCGATCCGGTCAACCATTGATCCAGGCCTGATTGCCCGGCACCTGGTCGACGGAATCGGCGAGGCCTTGGGCGCGGAACACGTCTGGTTCACGACGTTCCCGGATACCCGGGTGCCGCAGGTGAGCGCCGAATGGAACGCTCCCGGACTGGTGCCGGGAGTCCTGCCGGGAGAACTCACTGACGAAATCGCCACGTTCGAACTGGCGGAACGGTTGTGGGCAGAAGCGGAAGTGCAGCCGCTGCCCAAACGGGCTCCCTCGGGTGATACCGGTGGTGCGGGGGCGCCGTCGGCCTCTGTTGTGGTGCCGGTAGGCGAGGGAGACCTCGTTCTCGGCGTCATCTGGATCGCCCGCCCGGACACGGCGCAGGAATGGACCCGGGCCGAAATAGGCCTGATTCAGCACGTCTCGGGGAACTTGGCGTATGGCCTGATGCAGAGCCACCTGATCGGCGCGCAACAGCAGGTCATGTACAAGCTCCAGGAACTCGACCAGGCCAAGACCGACTTCCTCACCACCGTGAACCACGAACTCCGAACCCCCCTGACGTCCATCACGGCATACCTGGACATGATCCGTGCCGGCGCCGGTGGACCTCTTCCCGCGGGCGTCGAGCGGATGGTCGATGTCATTTCGCGAAATGCCGAGCGGCTCCGACGGCTGATCGAAGACATGCTCACAGTCTCGCACCAGGACACTTCCGGCGACCTCGAACTGAGCCGCGTGAATGTGGGCACCCTGCTCAGGCTTGTTGTCTCGACGTTGCAGCCGCTCGCCGACTCCCGTTCGCTGTCCCTCACTGTGATGCATGCGCCCGGAACCATGACCGTCCAGGCCGACGAGGCCAAGCTCGAGCAAGTCTTCGCCAACATCATCAGCAACGCGATCAAGTTCACGCCCAACGGCGGCCACGTCGCGGTCAGCAGCGGGGTCACCTCGGACCCGGGGACGGTACCCAGCGTGGTGGTGCGCGTGGAGGACACCGGCGTCGGGATCCCCGAAACCGAGATCGAGCAGGTGTTCACACGGTTCTTCCGCGCTTCAAACGCCTCCACTGCGGCCATCCCCGGGAGCGGGCTTGGCCTGGCGATTGCCCACGACATTGTGGAACGCCATTCCGGCCGGCTCGACGTCGAGTCCGCCCTGGGCGTAGGAACCACGGTTTCAGTCCGGCTCCCGCTGGATACGGAGAGCTAAGGGCGGCCGCCCAAAAAAACACCGCCCCTGGGCGGTGGCCCGGGGGCGGTGCGTGGAGCTTCTTCTTGCCCGTCTACCCAAGTAGCTAGCAGTAGATGCCGTTATGAGGCGCCAAAACGGCATCTAGTGCGAGTCAGTTGGGCCACCAACCGATCTGAGCGTAGTTCACAACAGTGCCGGTGGTAACCGTCGTTACTGTTGTGCCGGTGGTGTCGTGCGTGGTCTTCGGTGCGGCATTGGCAGGGGTGACAAATCCGCCAATAGCCAGCAGGCCCGTCATGAGCAGTGTTGCGGCGAATTTTTTCATGCGATGCTCCTTTGAGCCGTGAAAATCCGAAGTTGACTTTCCCAGCGTAAAGAGCGTTGTTAAAGGTTCGCTTAAGATTGGGTCAGTTTTCCGATGTCTTTGCGGCTAGGCGGTAACCGACGCCCCGCACAGTTTCCACCCACCGCGGCGACTGCGCCGAGTCGCCGAGCTTCCGCCGCAGATTGGCGATGTGCACCTGGATCGCGCGCTCTTCGGATTCGCTGACAAAGCCTCCCGTTTCGTACTCCCTGGCATGGAGCCAGCGGGCAAGCCCCGTGGTGCTTCGGACAACGCGCCCGGCCTCCATGAGGGCCTGAAGAAGGTCGAACTCGGTGCGGGTCAATTGCACCTCTTCAGTTCCCACCCGGGTGGTCCGCGTGGCTACGTCCAGGAAAAGGCCATTGTGTTCCAGTCCCGATGGCTCAGCCGCCGGCAGCGCAGGTGTGGGTCCGGTTGGCGAGTTCGACCCCGGGGCCGGCGGCAGCTCCGCCGTCGGGCTCCCTCCGGAGCTGCTCAAAAGCTTGCTGCCGCGCGGCCGGCGAAGGAGCGTCTCAACCCGGGCCAGGAGTTCGCGGGGGCGGAAGGGCTTGGTGACGAAGTCGTCGGCGCCGATGGCCAGCCCTTGCAGGGTGTCCACTTCACGTGCCCGGGCGGTGAGCATGATGATGTAGGCGTCACTGAACTCGCGGACGCGGCGGGTGACCTCGATCCCGTCAATGTCGGGCAGGCCAAGGTCCAAGGTGATCACGTCGGGGTTGTGAAGGCGGACCGCATCCACGCCGTCGACGCCGTTTCCGGCCGCGTAAACCTCCAGGCCCGATGCCTCGAGGACGGCATGGACTACCTCACGGATGTCATCGTCATCCTCGATTACTACAGCCACGCCCGATGCGCCCACGTCAAGATCCCCATCTCTCTTATGCTCAGCCCACCTTAACACCAGCGGTACCTGCTATTCTCGCGCATGTCGGCGTAAGTCCGCTTCACGAGCGCGTGCGCGGCCCGTGCGGAGATCGTTGCGGGGCTATTTCCGGCACTCTTCCTGGTCGCACTGCTCACCCGATCTGGAGCTCGCGCCTCACGAACGCGATAAGCAGGTTCCGCGATGTTTCGACCGGAAGGGACGAACCCCGCGCATAGCATTGGACGGCGAGGCCATCCACCATGGCTGCCGTTTCGATGGCGAAACCTTGGGGATCCTCGCAGACGAAGGATCCCTCGCTGACGCCGCGCTCGGTGATCTCGCGCAAGGCGCTGCGCCAGCCGTCGTAGTGTTCGCTCATCCAGCTTCCGTAGGCTTCGTCCCTGGCCGCAGCGGACCAGAAATCGAACCAGATCAGCCAGTGCCTGCGGGAATTCGCATCCGAGCCGAACATCGCCTCGAGGAAAAACAGCAGTTCCCTAGTAGGGTCGCCGGACCCTCTGGCGCTCTCCTGCAGCGGAACGTAGAAGTCTGCGGTTTCCGCCTTGACTACTTCCATCAGGACTTCGTCGAGACTCTTGAAATGGTAGGTGATGGTCCCGGGTGACACTCCGCAGGCTTTTGAAATGTCGCGGATCAGGACATTGAACAGTCCTTTGTCCGCGATCAGGTCCCGCGCGGCGTCAACCACCAGCTGTCGCCGCACTTCAGTGGGGTGCCGCTGCCGTTCGCCGGCAGTCTTGGCGCGAGGCCGCTCTTCGTGGTCCTTGGCGGTCGCCGTCATGTCGCTCGTCCCCGTTTCCCCTGCTCAGGCCGATGTCCGACTGATGCGCTTCTCAAAGGTCTCTTCAAAGAATAGTTGCTCTTTATTTCTTCCGCGAACGATCTAATTCATGTACTGTACGAATAAATCGTCCGGGAGAGCAATAGTTCCCTGAATAACCGCCCTGTAGCAAAGGGCCACTTCACCGGGAAGGCCCCAATTGTGACCGGATGGTACCGAAGACCAGATGTGCTGATGGTGCTGTCTTCCGCGCCCACATACGTGGCTACCCGCGAGGCCCTGAAAGTGACGGACCCCCAGGACCTGACGCCGCTGCGCTACTTGGGCGCCGCCGTCGTGCTTGGCTTGGTGCTGCTGATCCGGCGGCAGCGGCTTACGCTGCGGGGTGGTGACATTCCGAGGATGCTTGTCGCGGGATTACTGGGGTATGCGGGCTTCGGCCTGCTCCTGAACCTCGGGCAGACGACCGTTCCGGCCGGAACAGCGAGTCTCCTGCTGAATATCTCGCCCGTCTTCGCGTTCGTCCTCGGTCATCTGATGTTGCGGGAGAGAACGTCAGGCCTGGGCTACTGCGGGATGCTGCTTGCCGTAGCAGGCGTCGTAGCCATTACGCTGGGCGATTCCGCGGCCGTCGGCTTCAACGGCGATGCCTTGTACATCGTGGCAGCCGCACTTCTCCTGTCGGCATTCCTCATCGTCCAGCAGCCCCTGCTGGCACGCGTCCCTCCGCTCGAAGTGGTCTTCTGGGGATCCCTCATCGGCGGAGTGGCAACCCTGCCGACCGCCCGGTTCGCAGCGACGCCGTCCGAGTTCACGTGGAACGCTTGGCTGGCATTGGCCGTGCTCGTGGTGATCTGCACCGTGGTGGGCTACGGTTTCTGGAACGTTTCGCTCTCGCGGACCAGCGTGGCAGAGGGCGGTTCTCTCCTGTACGTCGTGCCGGTGCTGTCCCTGCTGCTCGGGTGGATTTTGCTCGGCGAAGTCCCGGGTGTCGCCTCGCTCCTCGGTGGCGCGGCCGCATTGGCCGGCGTCATCCTTCTCTCCCGGGCAACCGCATCCATCGCACCCGAGAAAGAACTGGAGCCCGCACCATGACCGTCCCCCAAGCAGCTCGCAGCGGGCGCTATTTCCGCGCGCGCCACTCCGAGTCAAGCATCGCGTAGATGACTTCGGTGGACCATTGGCCCTTGTAATGCCAGTTGTCCACGAGCTCGGCTTCGCGGCGCATCCCAAGCCGTTCGCACAATCCCGACGACGAGGTGTTCAGGGCATCCAGCTTGGCCTCGATCCGGTGGAACATGAGGGTTTCAAAACCCAGGCGGAGCACGGCTTCGGCCGCTTCTGCGGCGTAGCCCTGGCCTCGGCTTTCCGGCGCCAAGATCCAGCCGATTTCGGCCTGCCCCGTGCCCGGCAGCCACTTGAGCACCACTTCGCCAAGCAAGCCCGGCGTGTCCGCGCGCTCTATGGCGAGGCACACCCAGTCGCCCTCTTGTTCGAAAGAGAAGTTGGCGTAGCGGCCCAACGCTTCCATGGACTGCGTGAGGGTCAATTCCTGCCGGAGCAGGAAGCGCGCCGTCTCGGGCAGAGACTGGTAGGCGTGGAATCGCTCCAGGTCAGTGGCCTCGAACCTGCGAAGCACGAGCCTCGGGGTCCGGATGGGCAGTTCGATGAGCGGCATGACTCGAGGCTACTACGTCGGGGTTTTTGGGGGTCTGGATCCGTCCCGCCGAGCGATCTCCTCTTGACAGTTCAAGCAAACTGGGATTACCTAATGAACATTCGGTAAATAAAGCTGGAGGCAATGACGCATGGTTGAGACCACCCTTTCTGGCGCAGCGCAGCACCAGATTCTCAAGAACGACTACGCCTCCGAGTGGATGGGCCTGGAGGTACTCAAGGTCGACGACGGCCACGCCACCGTCCGCATGAAGCTCCGGCAGGAAATGCTCAACGGCTTCGGAATGGCCCACGGCGGAATGATCTTCGCCTTCGCCGATTCAGCTTTTGCACTGGCATGCAACCCGGCCAACCCCTCGCCGTCGGAAGCCGACACCATAACTGTCGCCGCCGGCGTCGACATCAACTTCCTCAAGCCGGCCTATCAAGGCCAAGTGATCACCGCCGTCGCGAACCGTCGCGCCAACAACGGCCGCAGCGGCCTGTACGACATCCAAATCTTCGCGGCCGACGCAAGCGAACCTTCCGCCGTCGGGTCGCCCGAAGAACCGGGCAGCTACGGCGAGCTCATCGCCGAGTTCCGTGGCCGCAGCCGCACCATCTCCAAGAAGTAGGAAGACAATGACACAGAACACCGTCGCCGCTCCCGACGCACCGCTTAACACTGCACAGCTAGATCGCGAAGAAACCATCTCCCGCGACGAGCTCGAGGCCTTGCAGCTGAGCCGCCTCCAGCACACCGTGGCCTACGCCTACGATCGCGTGCCACTGTACAAGCGCAAGTTCGACGACGCCGGCGTCCACCCTTCCGATCTCCGCGAACTGTCCGATCTCGGCAAGTTCCCGTACACCACCAAGGAAGACCTCCGCCAGGAATACCCCTTCGGCATGTTCGCCGTACCGCAAGACGAAGTAGCCCGCATCCACGCGAGCTCCGGCACCACGGGCCGGCCAACCGTCGTCGGGTACACCAAGAACGACCTCGCCAACTGGGCAACCCTCGTAGCCCGTTCGCTCCGCGCTTCCGGCGTCCGGCCGGGCATGAAGGTCCACAACGCCTACGGCTACGGCCTGTTCACCGGCGGTTTGGGCGCCCACGCCGGTGCCGAAGCGCTCGGCTGCACCGTCATCCCGATGTCCGGCGGCCAGACCGAACGCCAGATCCAGCTGATCCAGGACTTCAAGCCGGACGCGATCCTGGCGACCCCGACCTACCTGCTCACAATCGCCGACGCGATGGCGCACATGGGTGTGGATCCGGCGTCGACCTCGCTCAAGTACGCCGTGCTCGGAGCCGAACCGTGGACCGAGGAAATGCGGCATGAGCTCGAAACCACCATGAACATCAAGGCCTGCGACATCTACGGGCTTTCGGAAGTCATGGGCCCGGGCGTGGCCGGCGAGGCCGTGGAGACCCAGGACGGCTGCCACATCTGGGAAGACCACTTCCGCCCCGAAATCATCGATCCGTTCGATCCCTCCCGCGGGGAAAGCGCCGTGCTGGCCGACGGCGAGCCGGGCGAACTCGTCTTCACCTCGCTCACCAAGGAAGCGCTGCCGATCATCCGGTACCGCACCAAGGACCTCACCCGTCTGCTGCCCGGCACCGCCCGCCCCGCGCACCGCCGCATGGGCCGCATCACCGGACGCAGCGACGACATGATCATCCTGCGCGGCGTGAACCTCTTCCCTTCACAGATCGAGGAGATCGCCCTGCGCATCCCCGAGCTCAGCCCGCACTTCCAGCTCGAGCTCACCCGCCCCGAAGGCAAGCGCATGGATTCGCTGACGGTCAAGATTGAGCGCCGCGAGAACGTTTCGGTCGAGGCGGGCACGACGGCGGCACACGCCCTGCGCGAACAGATCAAGATCCACGTGGGTTCTTCGTGCGTGGTGGACGTCGTGGAGCCGGGTTCGCTTGAGCGCTCCAACGGCAAGCTGCGCCGCGTCTACGACATGCGACCCAAGAGGTAACGTGGCCGGGCGCGTGCGCGAATCAACCGACCGTTCATGAGAAAATGGCCAGCATGCCTAGTGAAACAGTAACCAAGCGGGGACGCCCCGGATACGACCAGCAATCAGTGCTGCTCATCGCCGTCGACGTCTTCAACCGCCACGGTTACGACGCCACATCCATGGGCATTCTGGCCGAAAACCTGGGCATCTCAAAATCAGCCATTTACCACCACGTGCCGTCCAAGGGCGACCTCCTGAAGCTCGCCCTCGAGCACGCACTGGGTGGGCTCGAGGCCATCCTGGAACAGCCCGAGGCTGTTACCGGGGCGGCCGATGCACGCCTTGAGTTCGTCCTGCGGCAGACCATCGCCGTGCTGGTGGACCGGCTGCCGTTCGTCACGCTGCTCCTGCGTCTCCGCGGCAACACCGACATTGAGCGCGATGCCCTGGAACGGCGTCGTGCCTTCGACCACAAGGTGGCCGCGTTGATCTCGGCCGCCCGCGAAGAAGGCACGCTGCGCCAGGACATCGACCCCCGCACCGTGACCCGGCTCCTGTTCGGGACCATCAACTCGATCGTGGAGTGGTACAAACCGGGCGGCTCGCTCTCCCCGCAACGTCTGGCCGACGACGTCATCACCATGGCGTTCGACGGCCTCCACGCCTCGGCGTAGGTCACCCCTGGCTTCCCCCTGCCCCTCAGACGCTCGCTCACATATACGGCACTTTCAACCGACGCCCGCTCACATATACGGCACCCTCCCCCAACGCCCGCTCACTAAAAAGTGAGCGGGCGTTCTGCGTGGTGCTGTGATGCTTTTCAGAGCTGGTATTCGGCCTGGATACCCAAACTTTCATGGACGCAAAGGACGTTGTTTTCCGTGTCCATGAACCAGGCGCAACGGTCGGCGTCGGTGGTACAAATGTGGTGTTCTGTCTTGAGATCCGGGAGATCGTAATCCCGGAATTCGACGCCGTTCGCCTCCATTTCGTCGACTGTCCGCTCGATGTCACTGACTTCAAAGGAAAGGGCAGTGTGCGACGAGTGCATGCCGTCCTTGATGGGCATCAACTGCAGCATGGGACCGCCGTCGATGCCGAACAAATCATTTCCATCCCAGGTCATGCCGCGATGAGGGAGGCCGAGTTTCTCCGCGTAGAAGCTGCGGGCTCGGTCCACGTCGTCGACGGGCAAGACGGTTGTGGCTGTTCTGAGTGCTAGGTTCATTTCGCCACCTCCTACGCAAAAAATCTTACGCCGAGCGGGATCGGAAAGACCTTGTGGCCGCGCGTCCGCCTAGACCGTTGTCAGGGCGACAGCCTCGGCCTACTATGTGCACAGCCCCCTCGCAGGGGAACAACTCCGGGACCTTGCCTCAACGGGTGATGGGAGCACCTCGACTCCGACATACCGCACCCCGGGGCAATAGAACTCCCCGACACGGAACGCTCCCCAGTGATGGGGAGCGTTCCGTATGCAGTACACAAGTGAGCGAGCGTCCAGCCAAACACCCACATACGTGAGCGAGCGTCCAGCCAAACACCCACACAAGTGAGCGAGCGTCCGGCCAAACCCCCACATAGGTGAGCGAGCGTCGGTAGGGGAGGCTACTTCTCCACGAGGGTCAGGACGTCGTAGGTGGCTACGATTTCGTCGTTCTGGTTGGTCAGGACGGCGTCCCAGGCTACTTCGCCGTATTCGTCGGTCTCGCGCGGAGTGATCTTCTTGGCCGTAAGCGTGACCCGGATCGAATCCCCGGCGGCAACGGGAGTGATGAAGCGCAGGTTCTCCAGGCCGTAGTTGGCCAGGACGGGGCCCGGTGCCGGCTCCACGAACAGGCCGGCGGCCCAGCTGAGCAGCAGGTACCCGTGCGCCACGATTCCCGGGAAGAACGGATTGGCTTCGGCTGCTTCCTGGTTGGTGTGGGCGTAGAAGGTGTCGCCGGTGGAGTTGGCGAAGGCCGTGATGTCGTCCAGGGTGACCTGCCGCAGTTCGGACCGCACGGCGTCGCCGATCCGCAGGGTTGCCAGCGACTTCCGGAACGGGTGCGTACCTTCGGTCTCCACTGTGAAGTTGCGGTCCGCGCCCGTGTGCCAGACGCCGGTCACGGCAGTGAGCATGTTCGGCGAGCCCTGGATCGCGGTGCGCTGCATGTGGTGCATGACGGAACGGATACCACCGAGTTCCTCGCCACCACCGGCGCGGCCCGGCCCACCGTGAACCAGGTGCGGCACAGGCGAACCATGCCCGGTTGACGAGCGGGCGTCCTCGCGGTTGAGCATCAGGACACGGCCGTGGTGTGCCGCGATTCCCGTCACCAATTCCCGGGCGACAGCAGGATCGTTGGTGCACACGGAGGCCACCAGGGAGCCGCCACCGCGGGCGGCGAGGCGGACGGCGTCGTCGAGGTCCGAATAGCCGATCACGGACGACACCGGACCGAAAGCCTCGAGCGAGTGGACGGCTTCCGAGTCCACGTCGGCCCAGCTCAGGACAACGGGCGACATGAACGCGCCGCCCTCCACGACGCCGATGGTGCCATCCAGCGAGGTGACCGACGGCGAATCCAGCGTCCCGTACGCGAGCTCGCCACCGGCGTCGAGCATTGACTGCACTGCCGCGCGGACGTCGGCGAGCTGCTCGAGCGACGCGAGGGCGCCCATCGTGACGCCCTCTGCCCTGGGGTCGCCGACGACGACGCGCTCGTCCACGCGCGCGCCGATGGCGGAGACGACGTCGGACACCAGCGCCTGGGGCACGATGGTGCGGCGGATCGAGGTGCACTTCTGACCGGCCTTGACCGTCATTTCGGTGACGACCGACTTGATGAAGGCGTCGAACTCGGGGGTGCCGGGCACGGCGTCGGGTCCGAGGATGGCCGCGTTGAGGGAGTCGGTTTCGGAGGTGAAGCGGACGCCGCCCTGGACCACGTTGGCGTGGGACTTGAGCGAGTTGGCGGTGGAGGCGGAACCGGTGAAGGCGAGAATGTCGCGGTAGTCGAGGTGGTCCAGCAGGGTGCGGGCGGATCCCGAGATGAGCTGCAGCGAGCCTTCCGGCAGAATGCCCGACTCGACGATCGCCTTGACCACGACGGCGGCAACGTAACCGGTGGGGGTGGCTGGCTTGACGATGGTGGGGACGCCAGCGATGAATGCAGGCGCGAACTTCTCGAGCATGCCCCACACGGGGAAGTTGAAGGCGTTGATCTGCGCCGCGACGCCCGGGATGCGGGTGTAGATATGCTCACCGGCGAAGGAACCGTCCCTGGACAGGACTTCCATGGGTCCGTCCACTACAACCTGCGAGTTCGGCAGTTCGCGGCGGCCCTTGGAACCAAAGGTGAAGAGCACGCCGATGCCGCCGTCGATGTCCACCATCGAGTCGATCTTGGTGGCGCCGGTCTTGAAGGACGAGGCGTAGAACTCTTCGCGGCGGCCGTTCAGGTACTGGGCGAGTTCCTTGAGCTTGAGGGCGCGCTGGTGGAAGGTGAGCTTGCCGAGCTCGCGCTGGCCCACCGTGCGCCCGTAGTTCACGACGCCGGCAAGGTCCAGTCCGTCGGTGTTGACCGTTGCGAGGATCTCGCCTGTGCTGGCGTCGCGGACGGGGACGCCAGCTGAGGCTTCTGCGCTGGGGGTCCACCACTCGCCCTGGACGAAACTGGGCACGGTTTCAACGGTTGTGGCTTCCGGAGCGACTGCGGTACTGGTCATCGTCGACGGGTCCTTCCAAGGCACGGGCACGAAATGGACTGAACGGCCGCAAATTACTGACCGGCCGTTCGGTAATACAACCCAGAATACATGAGAGGCCCGATCTGCACACTAGATGCCCGCCGGGACGCTGCTTCTACCGCGTTCTACCGCGCCGGAGCGTTGAGTTTCGCTCGGATGGCGGAAATTTCTGCCTTAGAGACGCCGTTCGCTCCCAGGAAGGTAGCTGTGTCCAAGGAATGCGCGAATTCCAACAGGCTCACGCTGCGCGATGCCAGCAAGGCCTCGAGTGCGTCTTCCTCGAGAAAGGGATCATGGGCGTGCGGGGCGCGATGGTGGCGGTGGCGCTCGTTGATTCCGCGCATTCCCTGCTGGTAACCCCGCACGATTTCCTCGTCGCCGGCTCCGGACAGGTTCTGCAGCATCACGGCGATGATCCCGCTACGGTCACGCCCGGCAGCGCAATGCACTACAACCCCGCCGGGTGCCGCGGCGATGGCTTTGAAAACAGCGGCGAGTTTGTCCGGGAAGAGCCGCACATAGTCGGCGTAGTGGGCAGGGTCTTTCAGGTACGGGCCAAAGCGCTCGGTGAACTCCTTGTCCTCCGGATCTTCGGTGGGGCAATGGACGATCTCGAAGCGAGCAGTCGCATCCGCCGAAACCTCGGGATCAACCTCCCTGGGCTGCTGCTCGCGAAGGGTCCGCAGATCGATCACGGTGCGGATGCCGGCGTCGTACATTTGCTGCCACCCGAGATCGGTGAGCCATTCCCGCCGGCCCATCCGGTACAAGCCTCCGGCGATGTGCCAGGCGTTCACCGCACCGTCCCAATGGACGCCCCGCTGCTTGGCTGCGGTTGAGATCCCATCCATACCGGACAGCTAACCACACGCCGGATAGGTGAGCGAGGGTTTGCTCGGAAGGCGGGATATGTGAGCGGGGGTTGGGTCTTGCGGGTCTTACGTGATCCATGTCATACTCTTTCTCGATACGCATCGACGATGCGTATCGACGCACACCGAAGTACGCATCACCAAGACCCACCGAACCCGGCAAGGAGGCCTGGAACGTGCCCACCAGCAAGGATGTCGCCCAGGCTGCCGGAGTAGCCCAAAGCACCGTCTCGTACGTGCTCAGCGGCAAGCGGCCCATTTCCGAGAAGACCCGGAAAAAGGTCGAGGCCGCCATCGAGCAACTCACTTACCAACCCAACGCCGGCGCCCGCGCCTTGGCAAGCCGCAAGACCCGGGTCATCGGCCTGGTCATTCCGTTCATTCCCGAGCTGGAAATGGGATCGATCATGGAGTTCGTCTCGGTCATTGCCAGCACGGCCCGGCAATTCGACCACGACATTCTCCTGGTCACCGACGACGAAGGCGCCGCCGGACTGAGCCGCGTGGTCGGGCAGCAGATTTGCGACGGCCTGATCCTCATGCAGGTTGAGGACGAGGACGAGCGTCTCCCGGTGGCCCGCAGCCTGAACGTCCCGGTGGTGCTGATCGGCATTCCCCGCGATCCGTCCGGGCTGGTCTGCATCGACGCCGACTTCGAAATGGCCGGCGAACACTGCGTCCGGGATCTTGCGGCCGCAGGCCACTCCGTGATTTCCGTTATTGATTGGCAGCCCGCGGTGATGGACCGCCACGTGAACTACGTCGACCGGTTCTTGCACGGCACGGACGTCGCGGCCAAAGCACTGGGCGTGACCGTGCTCCACCTTCCCGGCGGGACCGACCGCGCCACCATCGCCGAATCGGTGGACAAGGCCCTCGCCGGCACCACCGGAAAGCCCGCATTCATCGCACCCGACCGCACCATCCAGGACATTCTGCGCCGCGACTTGAGCAGCCGCGGTTTAACCCTGGGGCTGGACGTTTCTGTTATCGGAAGCGCCTCCCCCACCCTCGCCGAGCTCCAACCCATACCGCTTTCCACCATCGATCTGCGCCCGGCTGAAGTATCCCGCCGGGCAGTCAAAATCATGTGCCAACTCCTCGAAACCGACTCCCACGGACCACACGAATCCCTGGAGTTGGTACCCACGGTCATCACGCACCGTTCAAGCACCCTCCGTCCGCAGTGAATCGCCACCCCTGATCCACCGCGTCAACGCTTTTCATCGCAGGTCGTTACTCCGTTACTCCGTTCGTTTCAGCATCGTCGATACGCATCGATGATTCGATAATTCACTTCCCATCAACAAACGCACCATTCCCTTCCTCCACCAACAAAGGAACAGACAATGAAGTCAGCTATCAGGACACGCCGCCCGCTCGCCCTGGCCGTGGCCGCTCTCGTCGGCCTCCCGCTCGCCATCTCGGGCTGCGGCACCACTACCTCCGCCTCCTCCACGGATGCCGTGAAGGAAATCTCCGTGATGGACTACTACAACAACGAGCCGGACAAGTCCTTCATCGGCGACGCCCTGACCGCCTGCGGCACCAAGGCAGGCGTCACGATCAAACGAGAGACCGTGCCGGGCAAGTCCTTGATCTCCAAGGTGCTCCAGCAGTCCTCTTCGAAGACGCTTCCGGATGTACTCATGCTCGACAATCCGGACCTGCAACAGATTGCCGCTACCGGAGCGCTGGCTCCACTGTCCGATTTCAACATCAGCACCGCCGATTTCGCGCCCGGGGTCCTGAGTGCAGGCACCTACAAAGACAAGGTGTACGGGCTAGCCCCCACCGTGAACACGATCGCGCTCTTCTACAACAAGGACATTCTGGCCAAGGCCGGAGTCACCCCGCCCACCACGTGGGACGAGCTGAAGACGGCGGCCACCAAGCTCACCTCAGGCGAGCAGTATGGCCTGGCCTTCAACGCCAACCCGACCTACGAGGGCACATGGCAGTTCCTTCCGGTCATGTGGTCCAACGGAGGCGACGAGAAGAACATCGACACCCCAGCGACAGCCCAGGCCCTCCAGCTCTGGACCGACCTCGTCAAGGACGGATCCGTGTCCTCCTCGGCGCTGAACTGGACCCAGGCAGACGTCAAGGACCAGTTCATGGCAGGCAAGGCAGCCATGATGGTCAACGGCCCCTGGCAGATCCCGGCGCTCGACAAGAACACCGCGCTGAAATACGGCGTCGTGAAGATTCCGGTCCGTGACGCCAGCCAGACAGCCGTTGCCCCGCTTGGCGGCGAAGTGTGGACCGTTCCGCAGACAGGCAATAAGGCCCATCAGGCCAAGGCCGCGGAAGTGGTGGCCTGCATGAACAGCGACGAAAACCAGCTGGCCATGGCCAAGGTCCGCAACACTATCCCGTCCAAGACCTCGCTGGCCGCAAAGTTCGCCACCGACAACCCCAAGCTCGCCACCTTCACCGACCTCATCAAGACAGCCCGGGCCCGTACCGGCGAACTCGGAGAAGGATGGCCGGCACAGGCGACCAAGATCTACACCGCAATCCAGACCGCGCTGACGGGCAAGGCCTCCCCCGCCGACGCCCTCAAGCAAGCCCAAGGCCAGTAAGCGGCTGGACATGTCCCTCACAACTGATTCGTCGCAACCCAGAGCGCAGGCCAAGTCGCAGGCCAACCAGCGCGCCAACCAGCAGGCCACAGCGCGCGCAAAGTCCGGCTCGGACAACACCCGGGCCGAGGAGGCAATCCAGTCACCGCGCCGGCGCAGCCGCAAACGCCGCGAGCGCCTCTTCCAGTGGCTGTTCCTGGTCCCTGCCGTGACCTACATGGCGCTGTTCTTCGGCTACCCCGTGGTCAAGAACATCGTGATGAGCTTCCAGGATTACACCACGGCCACGTTCTTCACGGGCGAGGCCCCCTGGGTGGGGTTGGCGAACTACGCGAAGGTGCTGTCGTCGTCGTTGTTTTCAACATCTTTGGTGAATACCGCGCTGTTCACGCTGGGATCCATACTGGGCCAGTTCGTGATCGGGCTGGCGCTGGCGATCTTCTTCCAGCGCAAGTTCCCGCTCAACGGAATCCTGCGTTCGCTGCTCCTGCTCCCCTGGTTGCTGCCGCTCATCGTGTCCAGCGCCGTGTGGAGATGGATCCTGGACAAGGACAGCGGAGCCTTGAACCGCTTCCTCGGAGAGATGCACATCGTGAATACGGGCGTTCCATGGCTCACCAGTACCTCGCTGGCGCTGATCGCCGTGGTGGGGGTGAACATCTGGATCGGCATCCCGTTCAATCTGACCATTCTCTATGGCGGCCTCCAGGAAATACCGGATGAGCTCTACGAGGCCGGTTCCTTGGACGGCGCCACCGGTTGGAAGGCGTTCCGGCACATCACCTGGCCGATGCTGCGTCCGGTGGTGAGCGTGGTCCTGGTGCTCGGCGTCGTTTACACCCTCAAGGTGCTGGACATCATCCTGGGCCTGACCAACGGCGGCCCGGCGAATTCGACCCAGACCATCGCCACCCAGTCCTACGATCTGTCCTTCCACGAGTTCAAATTCGGCGAGGGCGCCGCGCTGGGCAACGTCCTGGTGGTCATTTCGCTGGTCTTCGCGGTCCTGTACTTGCGTGCCAGCCGGCGTTCCGTCGATGAGTGAGGAAACCATGACGACGACGAAAATCACCACCCGCCGTTCGGCGCCGGCGGGCGCCCGGAAAGCGAGCGCCCGAAATAGGATCGCCTCCAAAGGCGCCGGACCGGTTCGCTCCGGGACGGGACCCGAGCGAAAAAGGTGGGGCTACACCGTCCTGGCGATCGTCTTCCTGGCCATCATGCTGTTCCCGGTCTACTGGATGGTGAACGCTTCGCTGCAGCCCAACGGCACCACCTTGGAAACCTCGTGGCTGCCGCTCAAGCCGGACTTCACCGGCTACGCCACGGCCATCAGCGAGCAGGGCGGGAACCTGGCCACCAGCCTGGTGATCTCGCTGGGCAGCGTGGTGCTCAGCCTGGCTATCGCGGCGCCGGCGGCCTATGCCTTGGCTTATTTCAAGGTCAAGGGCGCCGGCGTGGTGCTCTTCGCGATCCTGATCAGCCAGATGATCCCGGGGATCGTGGTGGCCAACGCGCTGTACACGGCCTACAACGATCTTGGCCTGCTCAATTCCATCCCGGGCCTGATCCTGGCCGACTCCGCGCATGGCATCCCGTTCGCGATCCTCATCATCAGGGCCTTCATGAACGGCATGCCCGCCTCGGTTATCGAGGCGGCCCGAGTAGACGGTGCCGGGCATGTGAGGGCGTTTTGGTCCATCGTGGTGCCACTGAGCAGGAACTCGCTCATCACCGCGGGGCTCTTCACTTTCCTGTTCACTTGGAGCGACTTCCTGTTCGCCCTGACCCTGACCACCACGGAGGCCGTGCGGCCCGTGACATTGGGAATATTCCAGTACATCGGCGCCTACGTGAACGACTGGAGCTCCGTCATGGCCACGGCCGTCCTCGCCTCCATCCCGGCCATCATCCTGCTGGTCGCGGCGCAGAAATACATCGCTGCGGGCACGGCCAGTGGAGCGGTCAAGTAGCGGCCGTCAAATAGCCAGATCCCGACGGCGGGTCCCGCCGCGGGTGCCGAGCTCGCCGCCCGCGGCTCCGCACCGCCGTCGGGCACCAAACCACTAACCTTCAAGGAGAAACCATGTCTGAACCAATCCGCGTCACCGTCTGGAGCGAAAACCGGCACGAAAAGCGCGACGAACTGGTGGCCCGCCTCTACCCGGAGGGCATGCACGGAGCCGTTAAGGCCGGCATCGAGGAGAACCTCGGCGACAAGGCCAGCGTCCGCACCGCCACCCTCGACGAGCCCGAGCACGGCCTCACCGAGGAAGTCCTCGCCACCACGGACGTCCTCACCTGGTGGGGGCATATGTCCCACGGTGATGTGGACGACGAGATCGTCGAGCGCGTGCACCGCCACGTCCTGTCCGGGATGGGCTTGATCGTCCTGCATTCGGGGCACTGGTCCAAGATCTTCACCAAGCTCATGGGCACCTCATGCACGTTGCGCTGGCGCAGTGAGCAGGACCGCGAACTGGTCTGGACTGTGGACCCCACCCACCCCATCGCTAAGGGCGTGCCGCACCCCATCGTGATCGATCAGCAGGAAATGTACGGCGAGTTCTTCGACATCCCCACTCCGGAGGAGCTCGTGTTCATCAGTTCCTTCAGCGGCGGCGAGGTCTTCCGCTCGGGCTGCACGTTCCGCCGCGGCCACGGCAAGATCTTCTTCTTCAGCCCCGGCGACCAGGACTACCCGGTCTACCACCACAAGGACGTCCGCCGGGTCATCTCCAACGCCGTCGAATGGGCAGTCACCGATCGGCCCGAGCGCGCCCACCCTGAACTGCTGCGCTACGAGACCAACGATTTCTTCAACGGCAAGAGCTACCAGGGAGCCAACGCATGAGTACCCATTTCGCCACCCTTCCCGACGACGGCACTCCCCTTCGCGTCGTCGTCGTCGGCGCCGGGGGGATGGGCCGCGCGTGGCTCCGGACGGTGCACGAGTCCCCGCTCGTGGAGCTCGCGGGCATCGTCGACCTGGACCTGGACGCCGCCCGCGCCGGCGCGGCGGCGATCGGGCGTCCCGATCTGCCGGTGGGCTCCGGGACCGCACAGTTGGCGTCCGACGTCGGCGCCCAAGCGGTCATCAACGTCACCGTTCCGGTAGCCCACCATCCGGTGACCACGGAGGCGCTTGCGGCAGGGCTGCCCGTGCTCGGCGAAAAGCCCGTGGCGTCCACTGTGATCCAGGGGCTGTCGCTGGCCGCGGCGTCGGAGCTTAGCGGCCAGTTGTTCATGGTCAGCCAGTCCCGCAGGTACAACAGGCATCTTTTCGAGGCCAAACGGCTTTCTGCTTCTCTAGGCAGCGTGGGGATTGTCTCCGCCGAGTTCTTCAAGGCACCGCATTTCGGCGGATTCCGGGATGCCATGGACCACCCGTTGCTGCTGGACATGGCCATCCATCAGTTCGACATGGCCCGGTTCCTGCTCGACGCGGATCCTGTCTCGGTGTTCTGCGAGGAATACAACCCGTCCTGGAGCTGGTACCGCGGCGATGCAGGGGCCACCGCCATCTTCGAAATGACCGGTGGGGAGCGCTTCGTGTTCACTGGAAGCTGGTGCAGCCCGGGCCAGGAGACCTCCTGGAACGCGGCATGGCGGATCAGCGGCGAACACGGCACGGTCCTGTGGGACGGCGACAGCGAACCTGTGTCCTCGTTGGGCGCTGATTCGGGTCCCGGCTGCGACGATCCCGGGCAGGAGATCGCCGGTTCGCTGCGTGACTTCGTGACTGCCCTGCGTACAGCGAACACTCCCATGGGGCAGGTCCACCAGAACATCATGAGCCTGGCCATGGTGGAAGCGGCCATGCTCAGCGCATCCACCGGCACCCGCATTTCCGTGGACGCGCTGCTCGAGGAATCGTACTCCCAGGCCGTCCTGACGGAACGCGACCCGGACGTACTGGAGGTCCTCAAGTCCTGGACCTCGGTCCGCAGCGCCCTCACCCCTCCAGCCCACCAGCCCACCAGCCCAACTGACCCCCGCCGTAGCCGACCCAACTAACTCGCAGTTGTTGTCGTTTTGAGCCCTCATAACGACAACAACTTTCAGCTAGTTGGGTTTCCGTAGTCGTGGGCCCGCAGCTCGCGTAGTCTGGCCGCAAGACTGCCGGGCTGGGGTAGCCCGCGCCGCCAAGCGGCACTGCAGATCGACACGAGGGGGATATCAATCATGCAAGCAGCTAATTCGCGACGCCGGTGTGGCCGCCTGGCGGGCGCCGTCGCCGTCGTCGTACTCCTGGCAGGATTCGGCGCGGGACCTGCACAGGCGAATCCGACCACAGCGAAACCGGCCGATGTCTATGTCGCCCTGGGCGATTCCTATGCCGCCGGCACGGGCGGCAGCAGTCCGGCTCCGGGCTCGTTGCCGGGCTGCCATCAGAGCCTGGACAGTTACGCCGCCCTTTTGGGCGGGCTGAACCTGGGCTGCTTCGGTGCTACGTCGCTTGCCGTCAAGGCAGGTCTGGACAAGCTGTCCCCCGCCGATCCTGTCGCGATCGCCCTGGGGTCCGCTACCGAAGTCTCGGTGACTGTTGGTGGCAACGACGTCGGCACGGGAGTTGTGGCGGTGGCATGCACCAGTGCCGATGCCCTGGCCTGCGCTTCGGCCGTGCAGGGCGTGGCGAACGCCCTGCCCGCGCTACCCGGCAACATCGTGGCCATGGTCGAGTCCATCCGGCAAAAGGCACCCCACGCCGACATTGTGCTGACCGGCTACCCGCGCTTGTTCACCGTCGGCCCCACGATGCCTACCGCCGAGAAACAGTTGGCCACCACCCTGAACGGATTGGCTGACCAATTGAATGCGACCATCGCCGGCGCCGCCTCCGCCGCAGGGGTGGGCTATGTGAGCGTGACGGAACGGTTCACCGGGCACGGCATCGGTTCCAACAATCCGTGGATCCACTACACCCAGCCATCGCCTTTGGATCCGCCCGAGCTCGCGTTGGAGAACTTCCATCCCACCGACGCCGGCTACTCCCAGGGCTACCGTACGGCCGTGAACAGCGCGCTCAAGAAATAGCTGGCGTCAGCCGCGAACGCGCCGGAGCGCGGTCGTTCGGTGCACGCGCTCAGGACCGCTTCGCGAGCCTGAACTCGAGCCCGGTGCGCACCGCGGGCCACTCGTGTTCGAGGATGGAGAACACCACCGTGTCTCGGAGCACTCCGTCCAAAGTCCGCGAATGGTTCCGGAGGACGCCGTCCTGCTTCGCGCCCAACCGTGCGATGGCCTCGCGGGACTGGTGGTTGAGCCAGTGCGTGCGGAATTCGACGGCTGGGCAGCCAATGGTTTCGAAAGCGTGACGCAAGAGCAACAGTTTGGAATCCGGGTTGCTCCCGCTGCCCTGTGCCGAGGCTGCGTTCCACGTGGAACCGATCTCGACACGCGGAGTGGCACCGTCGATGTTCATGTAGGTGGTCATGCCGATGAGCTTGCCGGTCGCCTTCAACCGGGTCGCGAACGGAAGCATGGATCCTTGCTCCTGCAGCCCGAGCCGGCGGTCGATCTCCGCGGCCATGCCCTCCGGCGTCGGGACCGAGGTATACCAGAGCTTCCACAGCTCGCCGTCTTTCGCGGCATCCACAAGACCGTCGTGGTGCTCGGGGCCAAGGGGCTCCAGGGTTACGAAGCGACCGTCCAGGGTCACGGGTGCAATGTGAGTCACCCAGCCAGCCTAACCGACCCAACTGGCTCGCATTTGTTGTCGTTTTGGCGGCTGTAAACGACAACAACTGCGTGGGCCCACGCCGCCAGGGTTCCCTGGCCGAGCTTGCGAGGCGAGGGGGCGGTGGGGACTAGTTGGGCTGCCGGGGCAATTGCCTGTGGATAACTAAATATGGCGTTCCAGGATTTGCAACGATAGGGCGATGAGGACCCCGCAACCCTTGCCGGCGCTGCTGGCCGGCGCCCCGTTCACCTTTCAAGAAGCGCTCGACGCCGGTGTGAGCCGGCGGCGGTTGCGGCACCGATCGCTCCCCTCGCCAAGCCGGGGCATCAGGATTCCGGACCACGCATTGGTTCCCGGGCAGGCGACGGACGTCGGTTTCATCCGGCCTTTCACCGCGGTGACCGAGTTCTCGGCCGCGTCTCACGCCACAGCCTTCGGTTTGTGGTCGTTCCCGGGGTTCCTGCCAGGCAGCGATGATCCGCGCATCCATATTTCGCGTCCGGACACCATGGCCATTCCTCGACGAACCGGGGTGGTTGGGCATGTGGGGCAGTTCTTCGACGACGAAATCACCAGTCTTGGCGGTCTCTTGATCACCACGCGCACCCGGACCTGGCTTGATGTGTCCCGGAAGATGAGTGTGGATGAACTGACGGTCGTTGCCGACCATCTGGTCCGGATCCCTCGGCCCGAGTTCGAAGGCCGGACAGAGCCGTACGCAACATTGGAACAACTGGCCGACATGCTGGACCGGCACAAAGGCACGCCTGGAATCCGCAAGGCCCGTTTGGCACTCGAACAGGCACGGATCGGCTCGGACTCGGCACCCGAAACCCGGCTCCGGCTGGCCCTCGAAAACGCCGGACTGCCCGAACCGCAACTGAACGTGGCCGCCGAGCTAGGCGCCGGCGTCGTACGTCAACCGGACCTGGCCTATCCGGAACACCGTGTAGCGGTCGAATACGACGGCGAGCCGCATTCCGAGCCGGCCCAGATAGTCCGGGACATCGCCCGCGAAGAGGATTTCGCCCGTGCCGGCTGGCACTTGGTGAGGATCTCCAAACGGCACATGGAGAACGACGCACGGTCCGCCGTCGCGAAAGTCCGTGCCGTGCTCCTGGACCGAGGCTGGACACCCAAGTGACGGTTCGCCCCCCCAAGTAGCTCGCAGTTGTTGCCGTTATGGGGCGTCAAAACGACATCAAATGCGAGTCAGTTGGGTGGCCCGGAAGCGCTAGTCAGTCCAGTCGAAGAAACCCTTGCCGGTCTTGCGGCCCAGCTCGCCACGGGCAACCTTGTCGCGCAGGATCTGCGGAGGGGCGAAGCGCTCCCCCAGGGTCGAATGCAGGTACTCGGCGATGCCCAGGCGCACGTCCAGGCCCACGATGTCCGTGGTCTTGAGCGGTCCCGTGGGGTGCTTGTAGCCGAGCACCATGGCCGCATCGATGTCCTCCGCGGAGGCCACGCCTTCCTCCACCATGCGCATCGCCTCGAGTGCGATCGCCACGCCCAGCCGCGAGGAGGCAAAGCCTGGCGCGTCATTGACGACGACGGCGGTCTTGCCCAGTGCCTCGGTCCAGCTTTTCGCCGTGGCGGCGAGCTGGGGTGAAGTCTCCTTGGCCAGGACCACTTCGATGAGCGTGGAAGCCGGGACCGGGTTGAAGAAGTGCAGGCCCACGAAATTGCCAGGCCTCCGAAGTTGCGAAGCGAGGCCGGTCACGGAAAGGGACGAGGTGTTGGAGGCCAGGAAGGCGTCAGCGGAGAGGTGCTCCTCCACAGCCTTGAGGGCCGCAACCTTGAGTTCGTAATCCTCGGGCACGGCTTCGACCACGAGCCCGCAGTGCACGAAGGAGTCGTAGTCGGTTGAGGTGCTGAAGCGGGACAGTGCTTCTTCGGCTGATTCCGTCAAGGTGCCCCGGGCGGCGGACTTGGCCACGGCCTCGGCAACGCGAGCTTGCGCACCGGCGGCGGATTCGTGGTCCCGCTCGACGACGATCACGGTGGCGCCCTTGATCAGGAAGGCGTGGGCGATGCCGGCGCCCATGCGGCCACCGCCGAGGACACCGACAACATGCGGGATAGCGGGCGTTGCTGTCATTTTCAGGTCCTGTCTGGGTTGTCGCTGGACGGGTTGTCGCTGGATTGCTTGGCGCTTTTCTTGTCCAGGAACGCCTGCATGCGGTCGAACTTGGCTTGCGATTCGAAAAGCATGCCTTGGGCCAACGTGTCGATCACGGGGTGAGCCTCGGCCGGAGCGTGGAACACGGACTTGGTGATCCGCACGGCCAGGGGGTCCTGCCGGCCGATCCGGTCAGCAAGGTTGTGGGCCGCTTCCATCAGCACGGGAGCTTCATGGATCTGGGTGATCAGATTGATGCGAAGGGCTTCCTCGGCACGGAGGACCGCCCCGGCCAAGAGGATTTCCTTGGCGATCGGCTCCCCCACGAGTTCCTTCAGGCGCCAGGTTGCACCGGCCGCCGCCATGATGCCCAGTCCGGTTTCCGGGTTGCCGATGCGCAGGCTGGGCGTGCCGATGCGGAAGTCCGCGGCGTAGGCGAGTTCGGCTCCGCCACCCAGACAATAGCCGTCCAGGGCCGCGATGACGGGCATGGGCAGCTTCGCGATCCGCACGAAAATGGTGGAATTGATGCCGCGCAGGGCGTCGTCACGGCGACGTTCCCTCAACTGGCCGATGTCCGCACCCGACGCAAAGACGCCTTCGACGCCGGCAATGATCAGGATTTTGGGCTCTCGCTCAAGGTACTCGCACACCTGATGGAGTTCGTCCACCATCTGCTGGTCGATCGCGTTCCGGACCTCGGGCCGGTTCAGCAGCACGGTTACGCGGTCCTCGCGTTCCTCGATGAGCAACGTTCCGAATTCCTCGGGGTTCAACGCCATTACATGCCTTCCAGGAGAATGGCGGCGCCCTGCCCGACGCCGATGCACATCGTCGCGAGGCCGATCTTACGGTCCGCGGTGCCCAGCTCGCGTTCCATGCGGCCCAGCAAGGTGATCGCGATACGCGAGCCGCTGGAACCGAGCGGGTGCCCCAACGAGATCGCACCGCCGTCGAGGTTCACGATGTCCGGATCCAGGCCCAAGCGCCGCATGCTCGCGAGCGATTGCGTCGCGAAGGCTTCATTGAGTTCGACGGCGCCAAGGTCGCCGACCGTGAGTCCCGAACGGGCCAGGATTTTCTGGGAAGCCGGAACCGGGCCGATGCCCATGATTTCCGGTTCGCAGCCGGCCGAGCCGCCGTCGATGATGCGGGCCCGCGGGGTGAGGCCGAACTTTTCGATGGCGGCCTCGGACGCAACGATGATGGCGGAGGCGCCGTCGTTGAGCGAGGAGGAGTTGCCCGCCGTGACAACGGATCCGCCGGCAACCACTGGACGGAGCCCGGCGAGGACCTCCATGGTGGTTCCCTCGCGTGGGCCTTCGTCCGTGTCCACCACGGTTTCGCCCTTGCGGGTCTTCACGGTGACCGGAACGATCTCTTCCTTGAAGCGGCCCCCGGCGATGGCAGCAAGCGCGCGTTCGTGGGAGCGGACGGCGAAGGCATCGGCGTCTTCCCGGGAGATGCCGTCCACGCGGGCGACTTCCTCGGCAGTTTCCGGCATGGAATACGTCATCTTGCCGCCGCGGGACAGCTCTCCCTTGGTGAAGAGGGAATTGGCGAAGCGCCAGCCGATGGACGTGTCGAAGATCTGGCCCGGTTTGGCGAAGGCTGTGGTGGGCTTCTCCTGTACCCAGGGCGCCCGGCTCATCGATTCGACGCCGCCCGCCACCACGATGTCCGCAGCACCGGCCTTGATCATGTGGCTGGCCATGATGATGGCGCTCATTCCGGAGGCGCACAGGCGGTTGACCGTGATGCCGGGGATGTGGAGGGGCAGTCCCGCCAGAAGGGTGGCCATGCGGGCGACGTTGCGGTTTTCCTCGCCGGCGCCGTTGGCGTTGCCCAGGATGACTTCATCGATGGCGTCGGGGTCGACGCCGGCACGGGCCACCGCTTCGCGGACCACGAGGGCTGCCAGGTCATCAGGCCGGACCGCGGAAAGCGCGCCGCCGTAACGGCCTACCGGGGTGCGGGCACCGCCAACAAGAAAAGCCTCGACCATGAGAACATCCTTCGCGAAGGGAGCGGGGTCGGCGAATAATTTACCGACCGTTCGTTCTATAAAGATTACACGGCGCCGCGCGCCGGTCAACCGTCGCGTGGCATACCGTCACCTAGCGGTCAACTGTCACTCAGACCACCCGGATACCCAGGTGTCCGGCCAACAAGGGTGCCAGCAGGCTGAGCTGGTAATCGTCAATGACCACCCCGGACAGGCCGCCGAGTCCATTGATCATCCGGAAGTCCGAGCCCCGCAGGTCTACGTCCTTGAGCTTGGCCCCTGAGACATCCAGCGTCCCGATGGTGCAATCCTTCAGCACCATGCGCGTCGCAGTGCAAGACCCGAGGTCGAGCTCGTTGATGATGCAGCCCGTGATCACCACGTCCGTGAGTTTGGATCCACGCAAGTTCAGGAAGTCCAGCTTGCCGCCGTCGATCTTTACCGAATGCCAGGCACCCTCGTACATCTCCGCTGAACCCCACCGCGGGTTGCTGATCTCCACTTCGCGCCACGAGGTGCGTGCGGCCGTGAATACCGGCGCGTAGGGCTCATTCAGGATGCAGTCCCGGAACGTCGCGCCGCGCAGTTGTGCCTCGTTGAAGGAGACCCCGTTGAATTCACACTCGATGAAGTCCGCCCCGCTCAGCTCCGCGCCGTCGGCCACCGCGCGGGTGAGGCGGACGCCGTCGTACCGTTCCCCGCGCTGGAAATCCGGCGCGGGATCGTCGCGGAGCTCGTCAAGCCTGATCGGGGAGATGCGGGGCGCCGTCACTTTGGCAGCCGCCGCCATCAGAGCGCCTCCGCTTTCGCCGCGATCTCCGCGAGATCCTTCGCGAGCGCCTTGCGCGTAATGCTCATCCCGAGCTTTCCGAACGCGGCCATCATGACCTTGCTGAAGAACGTCGGCTGGAGGACCTCGGCGCCGAAGAACAACACCAGTTCGGTCCCGCCGTCGCGCTCTTCCAGGGTGAATCGGGTGGTGTAGTCCGCACCGCCCTGCTGGGCTTTGACCGTGGTGCCACGCGGCGGATCGATCTGGGCA
This sequence comes from Arthrobacter sp. FW306-1B-G06A, assembly GCF_058781765.1. Classification (NCBI taxonomy): domain Bacteria; kingdom Bacillati; phylum Actinomycetota; class Actinomycetes; order Micrococcales; family Micrococcaceae; genus Arthrobacter; species Arthrobacter sp. FW306-1B-G06A. The sequence goes on from NZ_JBYSXB010000040.1 coordinate 29,723, forward strand.
ACGTGCATTTCCACGGTCTCCTCCCGGCCCATCATGGCGCGGGTTTCCTTCCACCGAGTGCCCTCGCCGTAGGGGCCCTCACTAAGCATTTGAATGGCTTTGACACCGGACAGGGTCTTGGCCGAGCCGGGAATATCCGTGATGACAGCCCAGACTTTCTCGCGGGTGGCATTGACGTGCTGGCTGAGAGTGGTGCTGTGGTCCATGCATCGAGCCTAACGGCGACTGCTGACAAAAACAGCCGACAAAGACGCTTGCGCCGTCTGGCAGGATTGCACCATGGTGCACATCGACTTGAGCGCGGACAGTGCGGCGGCAGGAGGCTCCCGGACCCTGCGGGGGTACCTTGCCGAGCCCGACGGCGAGGGGCCGTTTCCCGGCGTCGTCCTTATCCATGAAGCCTTCGGGCTCGACGACGTGATGAAGCGGCACGCGGACCGGCTCGCCGCGGCCGGTTACTTGACCCTCGCCGTCGACCTCTACAGCGACGGCGGCGCGAGGCGCTGCCTCGTGGCGACCATGCGCTCCCTGGGGTCGGGCACGGGCCGGGCCTTCACGGACGTGTCCACGGCACGGTCCCGGCTCCGCAACGACGCGCGATGCACCGGGAAAGTGGGAGTCATCGGCTTCTGCATGGGAGGCGCCTTCGCCCTGCTCGCAGCCCATGACGACTTCGACGCCGCCTCCGTGAACTACGGCCAATTGCCACGGAACCTTGAGCAGGCTTTGGAAGGTGCATGCCCGGTGGTGGGCAACTACGGAGGCAAGGACCGGACGTTGCCTAGAGCGGCCGCAAAGTTGGAGGCCGCGCTGACGAGCCTCGGGATCGAACACGACGTCAAGGAATTCCCGACGGCGGGCCACGCCTTCATGAACGACGTCCCGGTAGGGCCGCGGCCACTGCGGCCGTTGATGCGGGTGATGGGCATCAAACCCGATCCGGCCGCCGCTCCGGAAGCCTGGCAGCGGATCGAGGACCACTTCGCGAAGTACCTGAAGGGCTGAACCAACAACGACGGCGGGCGCCCCCTTGAGAGGAGGCGCCCGCCGTCGTCGGCTAGTACGCGCTAGCTAAAAAGCTCGCTCTTCGGTTCGTTGTTCTTGACCTTCTGCCAGCCGAGCCACAGCACCAGGGCGAAGAACGGGATGGTGGCCAGGGTCCAGAGGCCCAGGAGGAACACCTCGCCCGTTGCATTGTCCGTCATGGTGTCCATGCCGATCAGCACGGTGATGGCCAAGAGTGCGATCAGGCCAACCCAACTGGTCCACGGCGAACCCGGCATGGGGAGGCTGGAGACGTTGCCCTTCTTCTTGCGCAGCGCGATCTGGCTGGCGAAGATCGAGCCCCATGTGAAGATGACCCCGATCGAAGCGGTGTTCAGCGCGAGGTCGAAGGCGTGCGAACCACCCAACCAGATGTTGAGCAGGATGCCCACGAGGTACACGGCACCGATTGCCAGGATGGCCGCGTACGGCACGTGGCGGGTGGACATCTTGGTGAGCCACTTGGGGGCGTGTCCATTGTTGGCCATGGTGCGGAAAATGCGGCCGATCGAGTACAGGCCCGAGTTGCACGAGGACAGCGCGGCGGTGATGACGATCATGTTCATGACGTCGCCCATCCACGGCAGGCCCATCTGGCCGAACACCGTGACGAACGGGGAGGTGCCCGCGTGGTACTGGTCGGAGGGCAGGAGCATCGCCAGCAGGGTGACGGAACCGACGTAGAAAACCACAATGCGGATCACGACGGCGCGGATCGCCTTGGGCACTTCGCGTTCCGGGTTCTGCATCTCGCCGGCGGTGATGCCGACCAGTTCGATGGCGTTGTAGGCGAAGATCACGGCGTTGAGGACCAGGATCATCACCAGGCCGCCCTTGGGGAACATGCCGCCTTCGGCAGCGAAGAGGTTCCCGACGGACGCGTGGCCGGTGCCGACCTGCGCGTTGGTGACCACCATGAAGGTGCCCACGGCGAGGAAGATCAGGATCGCGGCGACCTTGAGGCAGGAAGCCCAGAATTCGAACTCGCCGAAGGCCTTGACGCTGAACAGGTTCACGGCCACCAGCAGCACCAGCGCGGCGATGGCGGACAGTTCAACGGGAACGTTCGGGAAGAAAAACTGGAAGTACAGGCCGATGGCAATGAGTTCGGCGATGCCGGTCATGGCCCAGTTGATGAAGTACATCCAACCGGAGAGGAAGGCGCCCTTCTTGCCGAACATTTCACCGGCGTAGCTGACAAAGGAGCCGGAGGTCTGGCGGTACATGATCAGTTCGCCGAGGGCCCGCATCAGCAGGTAGGCGATGACGCCGGCAATGGCGTACGAGAAAATCAAGGCCGGACCGGTGGAGGCGAGGCGTCCGCCCGCGCCCATGAAGAGGCCTACGCCGATCGCGCCACCCATCGCGATCATCGTGACGTGGCGGCGGCTCAGGGTCTTCTGGTAGCCCTCGGCGCTGAGGTTTTCGGAAGTTGTAGCGGTACTGGGCGCAGCCAGGGTTCCCGGCTCACGCTGAAGGTCGGTTGTGGTGTTTTGAGGCACAGCTGTTCCTTGTGGGTTGAGGAGATACCGGCCCTGGCTTCACGCGCATCGGCACAAGCAATTCGAGCTTTCAGCCTGTTGGCAAGTCGAATCAGTGGCGAAAACACGGAAGCGTCGAAGGTAAATCCGGCAAAACCATCTTACCCGGTGATTTCGGCGGAGCGTGACGCGGGCAACAAACAGGGGCGTTACGCTGGACATATGGGCACCATTCCGCCAGCCGGCAGGCTATACCGTTTCACGGGCTTGGACGCTGCGGCTTTCGGACTCTATGTGTCATTGGCGGCTGTCCTCAGCCTCGCCACGGCCCCGGTGACGGCTTTCGTACAGCACGTCTTCCCCGACCCCGCCACCGCCGTCTTCGCCATCAACCTCTCTTTCTACGCATCGGTGGGCCTGTTCGCGGTTGCGGCTGCGTGGCGCGTCATTGCCCGGGACCTCCTGATCCTGGCCACGCGTCCGTGGTTCACGCTCGCCATGATTCCGCTGTCCATCGTGGCGATGCTCGTGATCACCGCCATCCTGGTGACAGTTACCGGCTCGGCCAAGGAGTCGCAGAACCAACTGGGCCTCCAGTCCCTGGTCCTGCAACTGCCGGCCTGGTTCGTGGTCCCTTTGCTGGTGGTGTTGGGGCCCTTCGTGGAGGAATACCTGTTCCGGCACCTGCTCATCGGCAAGTTGTCCCGCCGCGTCAATATTTGGCTATGTTGCGCGCTGTCCGTGCTTTGTTTCGCGGCCATCCACGTGGTGGGACGAGAGGGCCTGGTACTTCCGGCCCTGGCCCCGTACCTCGGAATGGGCGTCGTGCTGGTGGCCGTCTACGTCTGGACGGGCAAGAACGTGATGTTCTCCTACTTCGTTCACGCCGCCAAGAACCTGTTGGCCGTCGTGCTGATCTACGCGATCCCGCCGCAGCTCCTCGGCGGCTAACCAACCCGGACCGGAACTGTCCGCTTGGCACTTCCCCGGCCACGCGCCGTCGTCGTAGGTTCAGTTCATGGCACTGAACTTTCAGGTAGTGATCGACTGCAAGAATCCGCACGTCCTGGCCGATTGGTGGGCCGAGACGCTCGAGTGGATCGTGGAGCCCCAGGACGAGGCGTTCATCCGGTCCATGGTGGATCAAGGCTTCGCCACGGAGGAAGAGACCACCACCCACAACGGCAAGCTCGTGTGGAAGGACGGCGCGGCCATCGGCCCGGAAGAAGACCAGGACAAGGACACCCGCCGCCGCTTCCTGTTCCAGACCGTTCCGGAGGACAAGACCGTCAAGAACCGTGTCCACTGGGACGTTCGCCTCAACGGACAGGACAAGGACGACGTCCGCGCCGCATTGGAAGCGCGGGGTGCGAAATACCTGTGGACGGCAAAGCAAGGGCCGCACGAATGGCACACCATGGCGGATCCCGAAGGCAACGAGTTCTGCATCAGCTGACGGGATTACTAGACTCTGAGGGTGAGCAACGACTTCCCCGCCAAGGTATCCGACGTCTTTGACCCGTCGCGCTGGCGTACCGTGTCCGGTTTCGACGATTTCCAGGACATGACGTACCACCGGCAGGTCGAGCGGGACGCAAACGGAAAGGTGACGAGGGACCTTCCGACGGTCCGGATCGCTTTCAACCGCCCGGAGGTCCGCAATGCCTTCCGCCCCGGCACCGTTGACGAGCTCTACCGCGCCATGGACCACGCCCGGATGACTCCGGATGTCGCCACGGTACTCCTCACCGGGAACGGCCCCTCCCCCAAGGACGGAGGCCACTCCTTCTGTTCCGGCGGGGACCAGCGGATCCGCGGCCGCGACGGCTACCGGTACGCCGACGGTGAGACGCAGGAGAGCATCGACCCCGCGCGGGCCGGCCGCCTGCACATCCTGGAAGTCCAGCGGCTCATGCGGACCATGCCCAAGGTGGTCATCGCCGTCGTGAACGGCTGGGCCGCCGGTGGCGGGCACTCACTGCACGTTGTCTCGGACCTCACCATCGCGTCCCGCGAGCACGGCAAGTTCAAGCAGACCGACGCCACCGTGGGAAGTTTCGACGCCGGTTACGGCTCGGCGCTGCTCGCCCGGCAGATCGGGCAGAAAGCCGCCCGCGAGATCTTCTTCCTTGCCCGTGAATATTCCGCGGAGGACATGGTCCGCATGGGTGCCGTCAACGAGGCTGTGGACCACGAGCGCCTCGAGGAAGTTGCACTTGAGTACGCCGCGGACATCGCGCGCCAGTCCCCGCAAGCCATCCGCATGCTCAAGTTCGCCTTCAACCTCGCCGACGACGGCTTGGCCGGCCAACAGGTCTTCGCCGGGGAGGCCACGCGCCTGGCCTACATGACGGACGAAGCCGTGGAGGGCAAGGAAGCCTTCCTCGAGAAGCGCGATCCGGACTGGTCCAACTTTCCGTACTACTTCTAGGACTCGCCCGTGAACATCGACCCCGTTCTCAAAGCCTTGGCCGCCGCCCTCCACGATGAGGGACCCGCCGTCGAAATCGTCGTCCCGGAGGACGGCACCCCGGTAGCGGTCGCCGTTGAAACGCCTGGTTTCGAGGATGCCGCAGTAGTGGTCCGCACCTCCGGTTCCACCGGCACGCCCAAGTCCACGGTGCTCACGGTCGACCAACTCGCAGCTTCTTCCATGGCCACGGCCATCGCGCTCCGCGGCGAGGGACAGTGGCTCCTGGCCCTGCCGCTGCAATACGTTGCCGGCGTCCAGGTTTTGGTCCGCTCGCTCTTCGCCGGCACGCGCCCGTGGGTCATGGACCTCTCGAACGGCTTCACTCCGGAGGCCTTCACCGCCGCCGCCGAAGAGCTGACGGACACGATCCGCTTCACCTCGCTCGTGCCGACGCAGCTGCAGCGGCTCCTGAACTCACCCTCGCCGCAGACCCTCGCAGTACTTCGCCGTTTCAACGCCATCCTTCTGGGCGGGGCGCCTGCCTCCGCCGCGCTGCTGGACGCCGCCAGGGAGGCTGGACTGAAGGTGGTGACCACCTATGGCTCCGCCGAGACGTGCGGCGGCTGCGTGTACGACGGAAGCCCCATCGACGGGGTCAGGGTCATGCTCGACGACGACGGCCGGGTCCTCCTGGGCGGCGACACCGTGGCGTCCGGTTACCTAGGGGCGCCCGAGGCGACCGCCGAGGCGTTTTTCGAGGAGGACGGCACACGTTGGTACCGCACCAACGATCTCGGCGAGCTCGCCAACGACGGCACGCTCACGGTGCTGGGACGCGCCGACGACATCATCATCACCGGCGGCGTGAAAGCCTCCGCGGCGTTCATCCAGGCGGAGCTTGAAAAGTTCGACGGCGTCACGGCGGCTTTCGTGGCCGGGGTGCCTTCCCGCGAGTGGGGCCAGGCGGTGGCGGCCTATGTCGCCGTCGAGGACAGCTCCCCGGAAGCTGTCGCGGCCTACAAGGCCCGCTGCCAGGAATCGCTGGGGACCCTCGCGCCCAAAACAGTGCTGACCACGGATGGCCTGATCATGCTCCCCAACGGAAAGCCGGACCGGCTGGCGATGATCGAGCTTCTCGCCGAGGTGCATCAGGGAGAATAGACACGTCCTCCCTGACCGTCATTTGCCTTCCCCCAACGCGAAACAACACGAGGTACTGAACGTGGCAACAGCTGCACAATGGATTCAAGGCGCCCGCCTGCGCACCCTGCCGGCCGCGATCGCGCCGGTGCTGATCGGCACAGCGGCCGCCTACGAGCTGCAATCTTTCCGGCTCTTGAATGCCATCCTTGCCGCCCTCGTGGCCCTGCTGCTGCAGATCGGCGTGAACTATGCCAACGACTACTCGGACGGCATCCGTGGCACCGATGAGGACCGCGTGGGTCCGCTCAGGCTGGTCGGTTCCGGCGCTGCACGACCGGACCACGTCAAGTGGGCTGCGTTCGGCGCGTTCGGCCTGGCCATGATTTTCGGCCTGGTCCTGGTGATCATTACGCAGAGCTGGGGGCTGATCCTGGTGGGTATCGGCTGTGTCCTTGCCGCCTGGGGATACACCGGCGGCAAGAACCCGTACGGCTACCTGGGCCTGGGCGACCTGTTCGTGTTTGTCTTCTTCGGCCTGGTGGCAACGCTCGGCACCACCTACACGCAGGCCGGGCAGGTGAGCCTTCCGGCCGTCATCGGAGCGATTGGCACGGGATTGATCGCCTGTGCCCTGCTGATGGCCAACAACGTGCGCGATATCCCGACGGACATGGCCGCGGGCAAGCGGACACTGGCCGTGCGTCTGGGCGACCGCCACGCCCGCGAGAGCTATGTCCTGATGTTGGCCGTCGCGATCCTGCTGGTAGTGGTGCTGGCGCCCGCCAAGCCGTGGATGCTGATAGTGCTGCTGCTGATCCCCGCTTGCCTCATGCCGGCATGGCTCATGGTCAACGGCCGGAAGCGCAAGAGCCTCATCCCCGTCCTCAAGCAGACCGGAATGATCAACCTTGGCTACAGCGTGCTGTTCTCGCTGGGCCTCATCCTGAGCCACGGCTTCTAACGCCCGCTCACATATAAGCCAGTTTTCGAAAACCCTCGCTCACATGATGTGAGCGAGCGTCCGCAGGAAACCCCACATATGTGAGCGAGCGTCCGTAGGAAACCCCATTTATGTGAGCGAGCGTCCTTCCCCACAACCCTCGCTCACATATAGGCCGTTTTTCGAAAACCCTCGCTCACATGATGTGAGCTTCTAGGCTTCTTTGGGGCGGCGGTCGTTCTCGACCTTTACCGCGGGGTTTTCATCGACCAGCCGGTCCTCGATCGAGGCGTCCTCAATCTCCAACGCTGAGCGGATGGGCTTGGCCCGCCCGGAGAAACGTTCGCGCATGGCGGCAGTCGCGGCGTCGCGCTGCTTCTGGAAAAACAAGTAGCTGATGGCGAACGCGATGAGGCCCGCGAAAATCGCCGCCAGGAACAACCCCGTCTGCAGGAGGGCGAAGAGAACGAAGAGCGGTACGAAGATCGCCAGGCGGATCAGGGAGTATTTGAGGAAAGCCACGGATCAAGTTTAGCCTCACAGCCTGATTGCACCCTGATCGCGCACCTATCACCGGACCCGACGGCGACTAGACTTGACGGTATGCTCCGCGTTGTTGCAGTTGTCGCCGTCCTGCTCGTGTACGTCTATGGGCTGGTGGACGTCATTCGCACCGACCGCCGCGCCACCCGGGGAATTTCCAAACCCGCTTGGCTCCTTGTCGTGATTTTCCTGCCGATCCTCGGAGCCGCTCTTTGGTTCATTTTGGGCCGCCCCTACAACATCCGGCCCACCCCGCAGCCTGCGAGCCACCCCACCGCTCCCGACGACGACCCCGACTTTCTCCGCAACCTGGAGGTCCGCCGTCGCAACCAGGCCGAAGCCGAACGGCTGAAAAAGCTCAAAGCCGAACTCGAAGCCAAGGAACGCAAGCTCAAGGGCGAATCCAAGGCCGACGACAGCGGCGACGTCAACAGCTGACACCTCGCCCATTGCACCTGCGGCACGAAAGGGCTCCCTTCCTGACCTCTTTTGAAACACGAACGACGGCGACACGCCCGCAAGTGCGGAGTGTCGCCGTCGTCGTTAATTCAAAAAGGGTCAGGACGGTAAGGCACCCGTCCTGGGCAGTCCTACTGCGACAGCCCCGAGTAAGAGTGCAGGCCGTTGAAGAACACGTTGACCACCGTGAAGTTGAAGATCACGCACAGGTAGCCTGCAATCGACAACCAGGCTGCGCGGGTTCCCGTCCAGCCGCGGGTGGCGCGCGCGTGCAGGTAGCCGGCGTAGACCACCCAAATCACGAAGGTCCAGACTTCCTTGGTGTCCCAGCCCCAGAAGCGGCCCCAGGCTTTCTCTGCCCAGATGGCGCCGAACATGAGGGTGAAGGTCCAGCCCACGAACCCCACGGTGTTGATGCGGTAGGACAGGTTTTCCAGGCTCAACGCGTTCGGTACGAGCCGCATGAAGCCCAGTTTGTCCACGCCGCCGGCCGCCAGGGTCTTCTGCCGGTGCGATTGCAGCAACTGCAGGGCTGACATGGCGAACGTCAAAGTGAACAGGGACGCGGACATCACGGCGATGGAGACGTGGATGACCAGCCAGTAGCTTTGCAGTGCCGGAACCAAGTGGCCTACCGGGGTCCAGTACGTCACGGACGCGGCCACCATCATGATCACGGCGAGGCCAAGTACGAAGGTGCCCAGGAAGCGCAGGTCACGGCGGATGAGCGAGAGCAGGAAGACCGCAACCACCAGGAAAGCGCCGGTGGTCAGGAACTCGTACATGTTGCCCCACGGCACGCGGCCTGCGCCGATCGCGCGGGTGATGACTCCGGCACCATGGATTGCCACGCCGATGATCGCGACCGCCACCGCCACGCGGGCGGGAATGCGGCGCTCGGCGGCGTACTTCATGTCACCGCCGGCGGTCTGGTTGACGGAGGTGATGGCCGACGTCGGGCGCTCAGTACGGCCGGCCGGTCCGCCGACGTCGTTTCCACCGGCACGCCCGGCGGCGACCGGAACCTTGACCTCGGCTGCCACGGAAGAGGCTGCCTTCAGGTCCACTGCCTTCAGCATCTTGCTGCTCTTGGCGAGGTCCCACGCGAAAGCGATGAACGCCACCGTGTAGGTGCCGGCCGCGAGCAGCATGAAAAGCTCGCTGTATTGGCCCATGGTTTCGTTGATGGGGAGCATTACTGGTCCTTCGAGGTTGAGGAAGAAACGGTGTCGGTGGACTGATCTGTGTGGAGCAGCCATTCTCGTTGCAGCAGTTCGCGGATCGCGGCAGCTTCGCCGGCCAGCCTGTGGTCCTCGCCGCGGGCAAGGAGACCGTACTCCACCATTGTGCGCCCGTCGTCGTGGGTTCCGGTGCGGACCCAGACGCGACGGCGGTTCAGGTAGAGGGAGAGAATCAGTCCGGCGACCGCAAGCAAGGCGAACACGAGCGCGGTGGCCTGGCCCGGATTGTGGTGGATGTCGACGCCGACGTACTTCTTGACGCCGTCGAAAGTGATGCTGCCCTTGCCGTTAGGAAGCGTGTAGGTGCCTCCCGGGGCGAGCGCGATGGCCTTCTCCGCCATGCCGCGGCCATTGAGCGGGGTCAGCTTGGCTACATCGAGCTCGAAGACGTTCTGCGGGGCGCCCTTGTTCAGGCCGAGGTCGCCGTAGTACGAGTTGAGGTTCAACTGCGGGTTGAAGAGTTCGGGATCGCCGCTGTAGGCGACACCCTTGTCCGTCACCATGGCCGTCGGCAGGAAGAACCCCGCGAAGCCGAGCTGATCGGGCTTGGCATCGGGAACCTTGATGACCACCGAGGAGTAGTAGTTGTCACCCTGCAGCTTGGCCACGACAGGCCCTTGCATCGCGACGTTGCCGGCGCCGTCCCGGACCGTGACTACGGGAGCGTAGCCGTTGCCCGTCAGGTAAATGCTCGTATCGCCAAGGGACACGGGATCGTTGACCTTGAGGACCTGCTTCTTGGCGGGCGCGTCCGGGGTGTCCCTGGTGGTGACGTCCGCCGTGAAGTCGATGGGCTGGCCGAAGTGTGCCGACGATTCACGGTCGAACTTGACGTCGAACTTGTTCAGCTGGATGGAGTACGGCTGCAACCAGCTGCTCTGGAAGTTGGTGCCGGGGCTGAATTGGTCGTAGCCCACCAAGGTGTTCACGAACGTGTCGCCTTCCACCAGGATGCGCTGGCCGCTGTAGCCGAACAGCCCGCCGACCGCCACCGAAACCAGCACTCCGATCAGCGAAGCGTGGAACACGAGGTTTCCCACTTCCTTGAGGAAGCCGCGCTCGGCACCCAAGGACGGCATGGCGGCGTCGACGTCGCGCACCTCCACGCGGTAGCCGCGCTTCTTCAGGACCGCAGCGGCGTCCGAGATAGCCTTCGACGCCGGGATCCCGGCGTCGGCGGGCAGCACAAGCGTCCCGTACTCCGGGAGGCGGGAGAGACGCTTCGGGGTCCGCGGCGGCTGGGAGCGCATTGCCTTGTAGTGGGCGATGGCCCGTGGCGTGACACAGCCGATCAGGGAGATGAACAGCAAGATGTAGATCGCCGAGAACCAGGCAGAGGAGTACACGTCGTAGAGCTGCACGGAGTCCAGGAGCTTGCCGTAGTCCGGGTGGTCGCTGATGTACTGCGTCACGATCGAAGGGTTGGCCGGGCGCTGCGGGAACAGCGAGCCAGGAACTGCCGCGACTGCCAGGAGCAGCAGCAGGAACAGCGCCGTACGCATGCTGGTCAGCTGGGTCCAGGCCCAGCGCAGCATGCCTACGATCCCCAGGACCGGCAGTGCCGCCTCGGCCTTGGCCTTGTCGATCGCCTTGCCGGCGGCCTTGCCAGCGGCGTTGTCAGAGGCGTTGCCAGCGGCGTTGTCAGCTTCCGCGGATTCGCTGGCGGACTTGTTGGACTTCGTTTTACCTTGCACGGGCTCGCTCATCAGATCGGCAACTTCACATCGGTTTGGAACCAGTACTGCAGCCCGGTAACCCAGGCGCCCCACACTCCCGTGGCCATCAGGATTCCCAAGAGGATCAGGATGCCCCCGCCCATCCGCTGGATCGCGAGGCGATGCTTGCGGAAGAAGGACATGACACCCATCCCCCGGCGGACTGCGAGGGCTATCAAAAGGAAGGGAATGCCAAGGCCAAGACTATAGACAAACGCCAGGAGCGCCCCCTTCGCCGCGGACGATCCCCCGGAAAGGCTCAGCAGCTGAACTGCGGAATAGGTAGGGCCAATACAGGGGGCCCAGCCGAGTCCGAACGTGATGCCCAACAAAGGAGCACCCCACAGACCGGCTGGCGGCTTGGCATGGATTTTGGCGTCACGCTGCAACCACCCGAAGCCGCCTAGGAACACAACGCCCATGATGATCACCAGCACGCCCAGCAATTGCGTGATCCACGCGTTCTGCGGGCCGGTGATGAGGGTCCCCAATTGGCCGAACGCGCCACCGAGCAGGACGAAAATCGCGGAGAATCCGAGGACGAACAGGCCGATTCCCGCGAGCATGCGTCCGCGCTTTTGCTTCTGGAGGTCGACGCCGCTCAGCCCGGTCACGTAGCCAAGGTAGCCAGGCACCAGCGGCAGGACGCATGGCGACAGGAAGGACACGAGTCCGGCCAGCAGGGCCACGGGGATGGCCAGCAGCAAGGAACCACTCAGGATGGTCTCGGCGAAAGGGCTGTTCACGCTGTCCGGGCCACCTACTCGGCAACCGCGGTGGTGATGAGGGCCTTGAGGGTGCTCTTCTCGATCTCGCCCAGGACGCGGGCGGCAACCTTGCCTTCTTTGTCCAGGACGAGCGTGGTGGGCACCGCACCCGGGGGCACAATGCCGGAGACAGACAGGAGCACTGCGCCGTCTTTGTCATTGAAGCTGGGGTACGTGAGCTTGAACGTCTGGTCGAACGCGTCGGCCGTCGCCTTCTCGTCCCGGAGGTTCACACCGTAGAACTGGACACCTTTGCTCTTGAACTCCTGGTGCAGTTCCTCAAGAATCGGCGCTTCAACCCGGCACGGTGCACACGCGGCGAACCAGAAGTTGAGGACGGTCACCTTGCCGACCAGGTCCTGCGGAGTCACGACAGTTCCGTCGAACAACGTGCCCTTGATCCCGACGGCGGCCTTACGGTCGGCTTTGGCGAATTCCGTCACCGAGCCGTCCCCGGCGACGTAGTTCTTGTTGTCGCCGGCTTTGGCTTGCTGGGCCAGGGCGTCTTCCTGGGCACAGGCGGACAAGCCCATGGTCAATGCAGAGAGTGCCACACCACCGACAGCGAGGAAGCTGCGGCGTGAGGTCAAGGCTGCGTTGATTTTCTGGCCGCTGGTCTTGCGGCTGGTGGTATCGCGGTCCATGGTCATGCTCCGGGCGTCTTCGCGGCACCGGGCAGCAGCACGGCGGCGGGTTCGCTGTACTCCACCCGCGCAACCTTGCCGTCGTCGAACACCAGGGAAGTCAGCGACGTCAGCGTGCACTCGCGTTTGCGCGGATCGTGCCACAGGGGCCGGCCCTCCGCGCTGAGGCGCGTGGCGTAGATGGGAAGCTGGTGGCTGACGAGGATGGCTTCGGCGCCATCGCCGCCGAGTTCGATTGCCTTCAGCCGGGCGTCCTCGACGGCGGCACGCATCCGGGCGACCTGGTCCTGGTACGACTCGCCCCAGGACGGACGCAAGGGGTTGCGGTACTCACGCCAATGCTTGGGCTTGATGAATTCGGAGAGGTGGGCCTTGAGCCCTTCGAAGTGGTTCTCCGCCTCGATGATCCGCGGTTCCGTGTGGATCTCGAGGTCCAACGCCTGGGAAGTGGGAAGGGCGGTTTCCTGCGCGCGGGTCAGCGGCGAGGCGACAAGGTAGACGATGTTCGCCCCCTGCGCGACGCGGGCAGCGAAGTGGTCCGCGAGCATCTTGGCCATCTCGCGGCCGCGTTCGGAGAGGTGAAATTCGGGCAGTCTGCCGTACAGAATGCCGTCGGGATTGTAGACCTCGCCATGGCGGAGCAGATGGACAGTTGCTTGGGGCATGTTTACCAGTTTCTCAAAGAAGGCGGGCGATCTGAAATCTTCTACGTTTCGTAGAACTGAAAGTTTCTTCAGAATGTTCCCTGAAGGTGGAATAAAAGATGCATTTGCATGTTTATACTTGACACAAGGTTCGGTTGACACTTCAACTAAGTACGGCCGAACGACCGATGAAGCTACGATCACACCTTCCCAAGGAGAACCCCATGACTCTTCCCGCAAACGTCACCACCGGCGTCTGGACCCTCGACAACTCGCACAGCGAGATCGGCTTCACCGTCCGCCACGCAGGCATCAGCAAGGTCCGCGGCCAGTTCACCGAGGCAGAAGCCACCCTTGAACTCGGCGGCAGCCTGGCCGACTCCAAGGTCGCCGCAAGCATCCAGACCGCCAGCTTCGACTCCGGCGATGCCAACCGCGACGGCCACGTCAAGGGCGAGGACTTCTTCGATGTGGAGAAGTTCCCGGAAATCACTTTCGTCTCCCGCCACGTCAAGGCTAACGGCGACAGCTTCGACCTCGTGGGCGATCTGACCATCAAGGGCGTCTCCAAAGAGGTCACCATCGAAACCGAGTTCAACGGCGTAGCCGTTGACCCGTTCGGCAACACCCGCGCAGGCGTTTCCGGTGAGACCACCATCAGCCGCAAGGACTTCGGCCTGACCTGGAACGCAGTGCTCGAGGCCGGTGGCGTCCTGGTCAGCGACAAGGTTGTCATTAACCTCGAACTGGCCTTCATCGCACCTGCCGCCTAATCCCCCAGGTTCCCAATCCCCGGGGTTAAAGGGCGGAATGGCGCCTTCGGGGCTGCACACGATCACGTGCGCAGCCCCGGAGGCGCCATTTTTTGCTCGCGGTGTCACCCGCCTATTGTTCGGGTAAAAGCCGATACTTAGCGGCGAATTAGCCAAGAATTTCCTATGAATCCTTAAACCTCAGGTCTAAAGTGATGCCATGAGTAACCCAAACGAAGCTCCTCAGCCTCAGCAGCCCGGAGCCCAGCCACCGCAGCCCGGCAATGTCCCTCCTGCGGGTTACCAGCCTCCGCAGGGATACCAAGCACCTCCTTCTTACCAAGCACCCCCCTCTTACCAGCAGCCCGCCCCCGGATACCAGCAGCAAGGCCAACCCGGACAGGGAGAAGGTTTCCACTTCGAGATGCCTACCGACGGTCCGAAGAACTTCAACGATGTCCTTCCCAAGGGCGGTTTTTCCGGCATGTTCAAAGTGACCGGAATGCCCACAGAGTTGAAGGTCTCCTACTGGATCTGGCTCATTGGCGGACTCCTGGCCCTCTTGGGTGGCCTGCTCGGCCTGTTCGGCTCCATTGTGCTCTTCACGCTCGCGCCGGCAATCGCCGTCGTCGTCCTCCTTCTGGTACTGATAGCGCTGGTTGTGGCGGCCGCCCAAATCGTCTTCGCGATGAAGATGAAGGAAGGCAAGGAGTGGGCCCGCCTCGCACTGACCGTCATTGCGGGAATTTCCCTGATCCTCTCGATCGTGGGCGGAGCGATGGCAAATGGACAGAGCAACAACTGGTTCAGCTTCGTCATCAGCCTCATTGCAACGGTCCTGATGTGGCTGCCCAATTCGCAGGCGTGGTTCAAGTCAGTGAAGGGCGCCGTCTAGCCAACCCGTTACAAGCCGGAATTTCATAGCTGAAGGCCGCGGCCGGTCCCGGAAGGACCCCGCGGCCTTCCGTTTGTCCATGCAGGATTCACGGGAGCTCCGCCGAAGCTTGTTCAGCGAGAATTCTTCCCGTGAATCATCACCAGCGCTGTGCCGTCGGGGTACGGTGGAATTAAGCCGAGCTGGGGGCGGGGCACGTTGCACCCGGCAGCCGTATCTGCAGTCGACACGCAAAGGAATGCCATGAGCACCCCTCCGTACCCGCCGTCCACTCCGGGCGAGAATCCCACCCCTGAGGAGCCGAAATACGGCCAGCAGACACCCCAGCAGGGTCAGCCGCCGCAATACGGCCAACAAGCTCCTCAGTTCGGGCAGCCTTCGGCTCCGCAGTACGGCCAGCAGGCGCCCCAGCAGCCGTCCGCACCCCAGTACGGGCAGCAGCCGCAGTACGGGCAGCCGTCCGCACCCCAGTATGGACAACAGGCTCCCCAGTACGGGCAGCAGCCGCAGTACGGGCAGCCTTCCGTCCCGCAGTACGGGCAGGGCGGCCCCGTCACTTGGCCGAGCCAGCAGCCCGCTGCGACGTCCGGAGTCCCGCAGTTGGTCAACATCTCCTTCTGGCTGATGATTGCCGCAGGGGTACTGACCTTGATCGGCATTCCCTTCACTATCGCTACGCTGAACTCGCCGGCAGGCAAGAACATGTTCAACCAGGCCCTGTCGGCGCAAGGAAGCAACGCTTCAGGCATAGACACGAGCACCTTCATCGGCATTGCGATCACGTTCCTGGTTATCTTCTCGGTGATCTTTGCCGGGCTCTACGCACTGGTTGCGTTCAATGTCCGGAAGGGGAAGAACTGGGCCCGCATCCTGGGCACGGTCTTCGCTGGAATTTCCCTGCTGGGCCTGACCCAGATCGGCATGGGCACCATCACCATCCTCTTGGGCATCGCCGCGATCGTGATGCTCTATTTGCCGGCCTCGGCGCCGTACTTCCGGAAAGCCCAGCCGTTCGCGAACCCTTACGGCCAGGCGCCGTACGGCCGCTAGACGCTAGACGCTAAAACCAAAACAACGGGTGCAGACCCGGTCCGGCCTAAATGGCCTGGCCCGGGGTCTGTGCCCGTTGTGCGTGATACGCCAGGATCTGGAGCTCGGTGGCCATGTCCACTTTGCGCAGATTCACGTACGGAGGAACCTGCAGCAGCACCGGGGCAAAGCTGAGGATGCTGCGGATACCCGCGCTGATCACGCGATCGCAGACGCCCTGGGCCACCGCGGCCGGGAGGGCCAGGACAACCATGTTGGTTCCGGTCCGCTGAAGGACCGTTTCAAGATTGGCGGCGTCGCTGACCCGCAGCCAGCCGACCTCGTTCCCGATAATCATGGGATCGGCGTCGAGGATCGCCACCACGTCGAAACCGCGCGACTCGAAGCCGCCGTATCGTGCCAAGGCCTTGCCCAGGTTGCCGGCGCCCACAATGGCCACTTTCCAGTCGTGGGTCAGGCCGAGCGCCGCCGCGATGTGCCGGCTCAGGTACTGGACCTCGTACCCGACGCCACGCGTTCCGTAGGAGCCGACGTAGGAGAGGTCTTTGCGCAAGGTGGACGAACTGACTCCGGACGCCTCAGCCAACGCCTCGGAGGAAACCCGTTCCACGCCTTCACCGAGCAGGGAGTTCAGAGCGCGCAGGTAAAGCGTCATCCGGGCCACAGCCGCGGGCGGTATCTGCTTCGCGGCAGACTCCTTGTCCCCGGGTACAGCCTCGGCGGACGGTTCCAGCGCAGTCACGTTCTTCTCCATTGCGTCGCTTTGTTTTCCCACTCTATTGCCAACAAAGCTCGGCACGCATGTTCAGGCGGCGATGGCCTTCTTCAGGACCCGCACCAATCGTGCCTCATCGATTTTCCAGAAATCCCGCTGGATTCCGTCCACGAATACCACCGGGATCTCCTCGGCGTAGCGCTCGCGCAGTGCCGGGTCAGTGTCGATTGACTGTTCGGTCCACGTGAGCCCAAGGCTTGAGGTCACGCGTTCGACGGCGTCCCGCGCCGCGGCGCAAAGGTGGCAGTCAGCTTTGGTGAGGAGTACGACGTCGGGATTTGGCATGGTTCAACGGTATCGCTTCAGCGTCGTCACGGCAGTCGCGAACGGCAGGGGGCCGGACGATTGACTAGACTCGAGGCATGCCCGTCGAGAAGAACGCCGTTGTGGCCACTGCGCCGGCTGCAACGCAGCAACACGGCGAAGCCGCATTCTTCGACGTCGACAACACCCTCATGAAGGGTGCCAGCCTCTTCCACGTTGCCCGGAAGATGTATGAACGCAGGGCCTTCACGCTCTCCCAAGCCGCGGGCTTTGCCTGGAAGCAGTTCAAGTTCGTGCTCCGGGGCGAAAAGATGGAGGACGTCCATTCCGTCCGGGATTCCGCGCTGATCCTCGCGGCCGGTATCAAGGTGTCCGATATCAAGGAGCTGGGCGAAGAGGTCTACGACGAGATGATCGAGTCGCGGATCTGGCCCGGTACCAAGGCCCTGGCGGAACAGCACCTGCGTGTTGGCCGGAAGGTCTGGCTCGTCACCGCCACGCCCATCGAAGTTGCCACCGTCATTTCCACGCGGCTCGGCCTGACCGGCGCCCTGGGTACCGTGGGCGAGGTTGAAGATGGCGCTTACACCGGCCGGTTGGTGGGCGAGATCCTCCACGGGCCAGCCAAGGCCGTGGCCGTGCAGCGCGTAGCGGACGAAGAAGGCCTGGACCTGAAGCGCTGCTGGGCGTACAGCGATTCGCATAACGATATCCCGCTGCTCACGTTGGTGGGCCACCCCGTGTGCATCAATCCCGACGCCGGGCTTCGCCGCCACGCGCGGGAGAATAACTGGCCTGTTTACGACTTCCGTTCCGGCCGCCGGGCAGCCACGCTCGGCCTCAAGGCCGCGACCGTCGGAGGCGCCGTCTACGGCTTGTGGCGGGGCTTCTCCAAGTTCCGCAGCCCGAGGGCCTAACCCCGGCAACCCTCGCTCACATGTACCCGCCTCCCCGGCAACCCTCGCTCACATATACCCGCCTCCCCAGCAACCCTCGCTCACGTATACCCGCCTCCCCGGCAACCCTCGCTCCCATGATGTGACGGCCTCATTCCGGCATGTGCCCACATACGGGAGCGAGCGTTGTCGAAACGGCCGACATACGTGAGCGAGGGTCCGGGGAAAAGCACTCATATGTGAGCGAGCGTCACCGGGGACGGATCGAGTAGGAGGGCCGGGTCTCCCGGCCCTCCTCTCACACCACCGTACGTGCGGGCCTCGCATACGGCGGTTCGCT
>NZ_JBYSXB010000041.1:0-47009 GCF_058781765.1 Arthrobacter sp. FW306-1B-G06A
CCACAGGGAATCTGATACAACCCGTCCTGACATCTCCGGAGGTGTTTGTGAAGGACTAACTCAACTCATATCAGCCCTGGTTCTTGTGGACGAGGTAGATGGCGCCGGTGGTGACGTCTTCCTCCAGCGCTTCCAAGGTCCGGCCACGGGTTTCCGGAACTTGCTTGACGACGAAGACAAGGGCAAGCGCCCCGACGACGGCGAAAAGGAAGAAAGTGCCCGTGATCCCGAGCCCCGCGACCAGCGACGGGAAGAACAGCGAAAGGAATCCGTTGACGACCCAGAGGAAGAAGATCGAGACGCCGGTGCCGAAGCCGCGCATGTGCAGCGGGAAGACCTCCGACAGGTAGACCCACACCGCGACGTTCAGGAACGTCTGCATGGACCCCACGAAGGCAACCACCAGGAAGAGGATCACGTACGGGCGGATCGGGTTGCCGACGGGCAACATCATGGAGGCGAACCCGATGAGCAGGTGGCAGCTGGTGGTCAGCGCGAGGCCCAGAATGAAGGTCTTGCGACGGTCGATCCGGTCCATCAGGGTCAAAGCGATGACGCCGCCGATCACGGCGATCACTCCGGGCGCGATGTTCGCGATGAGCGCGCCGCTCTCGTTGAAGCCCGACTCGACGAGCACCGTCTGGCCGTAATACATGATCGAGTTGATGCCGGTCAGCTGTTGGGCGACGCCCAAGCCGATTCCCACAAGCAGGATGCGGAACAGGTTCTTGTTGCTGAAGACCGCACGCCAGCCGATCTGCTGGCTCTCCCGCTCCTCCTTGGCGACGTTCTCCACCTCGCCGAGCTCCGCGAGCGCACGGTCCTCGGAACGGACGGACCGAAGCACGGCGAGGGCCTCATCGTGCCGGCCCTTCTCCACCAGCCAGCGCGGCGACTCGGGCACGCGGAGCATGCCGAAGAACAGCGCGATAGCCGGCAACGCGCAGACCGCAAGCATGATGCGCCAGACGCCGGGAACGTCACCCCACACGATGCCGATGATGGCGTTGACGACGAAAGCCGCCAGCTGACCGACGACGATCATGAGCTCGTTGCGGCCCGCCAGGGAACCACGGATCTCGAACGGGGCCATCTCCGCCAGGAACACGGGGACCACCGCCGAGGCGCCGCCCACGGCGAGACCGAGCAGGACGCGGCCGACGACGAGCACGCCGACACTCGGGGTGAACACGCACACCAAGGTGCCGGCGAAGAACAGTACCGCGAGCAGAATGATCGTCTTGCGGCGCCCCCACCCGTCGGAGATGCGCCCGCCCGAGAGCGCGCCGATCGCCGCGGCGAAGACGAGCGAGCTGGCGACGATCCCCTCGGTGAACGGGGTGAGGCCGAGTTCGGCCGTCATTGGCCTCAGGGCGCCGTTGATGACACCCGTGTCATAACCGAACAGCAGTCCACCGAAGGTGGCAATCAGGGCGACTAGGCCAAGGCGCTTACGATGCGGGCCGTTGCTCAGGGGAGGAAGCGCGACCGCGCTGCCGACTCCCCTGTGGCTTTGCGTAGCAGACATCAGGACTCCTTTGTCTTGTGATGCGGGTCATACACCCGCTCTGAATAACAGACTAACGCGCGAAAGACTTAAATGTAAGGTCAATCTAACAAATGACTTAATTGAGACTTTCTCCGCCGTGGGAAGATGAGGGCATGGGTCTTGACCGGCAGCTCCGTCCCGCAACACAGAGCGATGTTGCCCGTGAAGTCGGCGTCTCCCGCACGCTCGTGTCTTTCGCCTTCCGTGGTGCTCCAGGCGTCAGCGACGAGACGAAGCAGGCCATCTTCGAGGCGGCAAAACGTCTCGGTTACCGGCCCAACGCAGCCGCTGCCGACCTGGCACGCAAGCATCGCTCCGCCGTCGGGCTCTATTTGATGGACATCCACAACGAGGTCTATG
This sequence comes from Arthrobacter sp. FW306-1B-G06A, assembly GCF_058781765.1. Lineage (NCBI taxonomy): Bacteria > Bacillati > Actinomycetota > Actinomycetes > Micrococcales > Micrococcaceae > Arthrobacter > Arthrobacter sp. FW306-1B-G06A. Next base: position 1,910 of record NZ_JBYSXB010000041.1, read on the forward strand.
CCGACATCCTCAGCGGCGTGAGGATGTCGCTCCCCCAGGCCCACAACCGACTCATCTTAAGCGTCTCCCAGTCTATTGACGGCGTAGACGCGGAAGCCGTGGACTCGCTGATCGAGGCACGGGTGGGGATCATCATCGCCGCAACGCTGCTGGAGCCGGACGAACGGGTGCGGGAACTGGCCCGGATAGTCCCGATCGTCAGCGTCGCGCGGCCAGTACCCGGCGTCGACAGCGTGTATTCCGACGACGACGCCGGCGCCCGCGCCGCCACCGAACACCTCCTCAGCCTTGGACACACCCGGATCGCCCATCTGGCCGGACCCGATTATGACGGCCATACGGTCCGCCGGAGAAGCTATGAGAAGGCAATGCGCGGCGCCGGCCTGGCTCCCCGGACCGTACCGGCCCATGACTTCACGCAAGATGGCGGAATGCGTGCCGCAAGTGAAATCCTTGACTCAGCGGACCGCCCGACCGCCATCTTCGCCCACAACGACCAGTTCGCGCTGGCGGCACGCGAAGCCGCCTACGCCAGGGGCCTGGCCATTCCCGGGGACCTGTCGCTGGTGGGCTATGACAATTCACGGACCGGCCGGCTCCACGGCATCGAGCTGACGTCCGTCGACCTCCACGCGATGGAACTGGGAAGTGTCGCCGGAGCCGTGGCCATGGACCGGCTCAATCATGCTCAGGCTCCCATCGCGGACGAGCGCCTCATTCCCGAGTTGGTGGTCCGCAACTCAACGGCGCCCGCCCCCATGTGACCCAGCTCATTACCGGCGGGTAACCATCAGGGAACGGGCCACCGCCAAATGGCAACAACAGGGAAACACCACCGAAAAACCCCCCGCCTACGCTGGGCATAGGCACATCAACCACAGCTCAGTTCAGCGAAGGGACCATCATGTCCATCACACCGTCCGCAGGCTCCGTCCACCTCGTCATCGCCGGAGCCGGGCCCGCAGCCCAGGCCCTGGTCCGTCGGCTGACAGGCAACAGCACTACTTCTCGACAGCCGGGAACCACCGTGTTCCCCGGCAACATCACCGTGCTGAGCAACCGCGACGAGTGCCCCGATGCGCTCCTGGAGCTGGCCGCCCTCCCCCAGGTCTCCGTGCGTTTCGGCCAGGCCGCGAGCTTCATCGATGTCCAGGCCCGTACGGTGACCACCACCGAAGGCCTCGAGTTCACCTACGATCAGCTGGTCATTGCCACCGGTTCCGCCCCCATGTACCCGCCCGTGCAGGGCGCAGCACGCAGCCTCAACTACTCCACCATCGACGACGCCGAACCGATCGGCACCGCGGTCAAGGACATCACCAGGGTCCTGGGACGTCGTCCTTTGGGGATTCTGGTTGGTACCGGTCCGGCGGCCGGCCAGGCCGAAGCGGTGCTGCGTGCCCGCGGAGTCCGACCCATCCGTACCACCTTGCGTCCGGCTGCGGTCATGCCTTCCGTCGCCGGTTCGGTCCTGCCGGCTACCGGAATCGTTTTCGAGGACGGTAGCAGCATGAACGGCGACCTTGTGGTGCTCGCCGAGGAACGGCTCCCCCGCAACGGGCTCGCTGAAAGTGCCGGCCTGCAAACAGCTCCCGACGGCGGCATCAAGGTGGCGCGCGACTTCGCCACTTCAGTGCCGGGTATCTGGGCGATCGGGGACGCCGCCTCCCGGGACGGCATGCGCCTTGGGCTTGTTTTGTCCTCGAATGCCGCAGCGGCTCACTGCGCCGCCCGGCTTGAGGAAGACGCCAGGCTCCGCACTTCCAGTGCCACCCAGTCCCCGGGTTCCGCGCGCTCCGCAGCCGCCTAAGGGAGCCTCCACGGCAGCCGGCCAGTGTGGCAAGATGGTCATTTGATGAGCCGCGACCCTTGCGGCACACCGGGCCCGCCACGGAAGGACCTCCATGAGCAACGAAGCCTCGAGCGTACTGGACAACAGTGCAAGCATCGCTTCATACATCGACCACACTCTTCTCAAGCCAGAGGCCAGCGAGGCCGAGGTGCGCCAAGTCTGTGCCGAGGCGGCTGAGTACAAGTTCAAGTCGGTGTGCGTCAACCCGATTTGGGTCAAGACCGTCACGAAGGCGCTCAAGGGTTCCGGAGTCCTCACCTGCTCGGTTGTCGGCTTTCCGCTGGGCGCCACCCCCAGCGACGTCAAGGCTTTCGAAGCACGCGGTGCCGTATTGGATGGCGCCGATGAAATCGACATGGTGATCAACATCGCCGCGGCCCGCGCCGGGGACAAAGGCGCATTGGTGGATGACATCACGACAGTGGCGGAGGCGGTCCACGCGGGTGGAGCCATCCTCAAGGTCATCATCGAGACCGCCCTGCTGACTGATGAGCAGAAGGTCCTGGCTTGCGAGGCGTCGGTGGAGGCCGGGGCGGACTTCGTGAAGACCTCGACCGGTTTCAACGGTGGCGGCGCCACGGTGGAAGATGTAGCCCTCATGCGCAAGACGGTAGGCCCGGATCTCGGCGTCAAGGCCTCGGGTGGAGTACGTTCCCTCGCCGATGCACAGGCTATGATTGCTGCTGGTGCAACACGTATCGGTGCGAGCTCCGGAATTGCCATCGTCAAAGGTGAACAAGGTTCATCCGCGTACTGAGTTTCCCGGCAGCCGCCATAGTTTTTGAGCCCCCCGGGGCCGAGGAGGAAAGCATGTCCCAGAACGCCAGCCAGCCCATCGAAAAAGAGAACCCCATGGGCCAGAGCATTCTGCTCTTTGTATTCAGCATGGTCCTGTTCCTGGGCGCCATCTTCTCCTTGACTTTCCTGACCCTGGAGAACACCTGGCCGATGGCCGTCTGCCTGGTCCTCTTTGGCCTCGCCTTCTGGATCCCGCAGACCATTCTCGGCCGCTCCAACTCGGCGGGCGAAAGCTAAGACCTAACCGCAAAACTGTGGCCCCGGACATTTAGTCCGGGGCCACAGTTGTTTAAGTGCGACTCCTTCGAAACCAAGTAGTACCACTCGCATGGGGCTGAAAAAACGGGTAACACCACTCGTTGTTTGTTAAAGACCGCCCATGCCAGCATGTGGTCATCGATTGAATGGGCAATCGAAGCAAGGGTTGGAAATTTCGAATTCATTGCCGCTGTCGCCTGTTCTGGGGAATACCAATTCACAAAGGAGTCTCACTCATGCGCAAATTCAGCAAAAAGGGAAAAGTCTACGCGGCAGCAGCAACACTCGCCCTCGTGGCAGCAAGCGGCGGAGCCGCCTACGCCTTCTGGACCAACACCGGTAGCGGTGTCGGTTCCGGAGCATCAGGGACAAACGTCGCCATCACGGTCAATCAGACTGGCGTTGTTACCGGTCTGGAGCCGGGCGGCGCACCTCAGACCCTGAGCGGCAAGTTCACCAACCCCAACACGAGCCCGGTTTACGTAACCAGCGTGACGGCAAGCATCGCGAGCGTGACCAAAGGCGGAGCAGTTGCCGTCGGCTGCGACGCTACGGACTTCACCCTTGCCAACGCGACAATGGGCGTCGGCCACGAAGTAGCAAGTGGTACGAATGTGGACAGCTGGAGCGGTGCGACGATCGCATTCAACAACAAGACCAGCAACCAGGACGCCTGCAAGGACGTCACCGTCAACTTCGCGTACTCCAGCAACTAGCCACCCACCTGGTGGGCCCGCTACGGGCCCACCAGCTTGTGCTGTCCGATCGCAGTAGAAACCACGCAGAATCCCAGAGGAGGCCCAGGTGCCGAGCATTCCGGAGTTATTCCACTCGCCGCTTCGCATCGTCCGAGCGGGAGCCAAAGTGCTTCTGGCGGGCCTCCTTTTGGTGACCCTCACATCGGGCGTCGTGCTTGCCGCCAGTAGTAATGGCAATGGCAACCAAAACACGCCAAAAGCCATCACCTTGCAGCTTGCCCCTGCCAGCAGATCCGTCACGCAGGGAACGTCGGCAAGCTACAACGTCGTGGTCCAGCCCTCAGGCGGGTTTGTCGGCAACGTCTCACTGACAATCTCGGGGCTGCCGGCAGGCGCCACCGCATTGTTTTCGCCCGCAGTCGTCGCCGTCGGGCCGGGATCCGCGACGGCAAACCTCGACGTTTCCACGACTTCAGCAACACCTCTTGGAACCTACTCCCTGAGCCTCAAGGGCACCAGCGGGACGCTACAGTCCGCCGTCGTCGTCGTTTCCTTGACGGTGACCGCCGGCCAGCACCAGCCGTTCACCATCTCAGGCGACCCCACCGGCCTGCTGGCACCGGGCAACTCGGTGCCGATTAATCTTCAATTGACGAACCCAGGCAATTCCAGCCTCAATGTCACGGGCCTTACCGTTTCCGTGACAGGAGTCACCCGGAATGCCCAGGCCGTGGCGAACAACCGGCCGTGCAATCCTTCGGACTATTCAGTAACCCAATTCAGCGGCAACTATCCGATCGCCGCCCCGCCAGGGAATTCCTCGCTCTCGTCGAGCGGTATTCCGGCGTCTCGGTGGCCACAGATAACAATGCTGGACACTTCGCTCAACCAGGACGGTTGCAAAGGCGCAACACTCCAGATTTCCTACTCCGGGACGGGACAGGGCAATTGAAATGCGGGCAACTGACATGAAAGCGAACAGGTGGATGAAGGCCGGCTCCTTGGCTGCAGCCAAAACAGCCGCGACGGCTGCCGTGCTCAGCCTGGTGCTGGGTGTCGGATCGGCCTACGCCTATTGGTCCACCGTCGGGATCGGCAGCGGCTCGGCAGCCAGCGCCACCATGCAGACAGTGACCGTGGACGCCTTCGTTGCCGGTGACAGTCCCGCTACCACCCTCATCCCGGGAGGTACCGCGGACGCCATCGTGCGGGCAAGCAATCCGAATGCCTTCGCGGTGCAAGTGTACGGTTTCACCGCGAACGGAACAGCCACCGCGGATGCATCCCACCCGCTGTGCACCACTACGGGCGTGACGTTCAATGCTCCCGGCGCTCCTTTGACGCCAACGGTTTCCATACCGGCGAATTCCTCCATCCTGATCACCCTGCCAGCAGCCGCGTCGATGTCGACGGCTTCACAATCCAGCTGCCAAGGCGCTGTATTCCACCTTCCAGTGACGATGGCGGTCCGCAAATGAACAAGCCCAAGCACTCTGCAGGCCGCGGAAACAATCGGGCGGTCCGCAGTCGCGTGACGTGGACGCTCCTTGCGGTGCTGTTCATCTCCTGGGGCGGCCCGGCAGCCAACGCCTTTTGGCAGTCGCTGAGCAGCAGCAACTTCGGGGCGGCAAAAGCCGACAGCATGCCGCAAGGCGGCACTCCCTCTGCGTCCCTGAGCGGTACGAATGTCACCGTCAGCTGGGCGGCTGTTTCCACACCGGCCGGACATGCAGTGACGGGTTACACCGTCGCCCGCTACACCCCTGCGAGCGGTGGTACCGCGGTGGCCGCAGGAGGCGGATGCGCGGGCACGGTGACCACCCTTAGTTGCGTTGAACAAGGCGTGCCAGGCGGCTCCTGGTACTACACAGTCACGCCTGTCATCTCCTTGTGGGCCGGCGCTGAAAGCGCACGCAGTTCTGCAGTCAATACTGATTCGACGCCCCCCACTATTAGCGTGACCTCGGTTTCCCCGACGCCGAACACGGCAGGCTTCAACCGCACGGGCACGGTCACGGTCAACCTCGCCGCCGTGGACAATACCGGCGGTTCGGGCGTTGCGAACATCAACTACGCGGTCGACGGCGGCAGCACAGTGACGGTCAACGCCGCCACGGCGGCCGTAAGCGTCAGCGGCGACGGCAACCACTCGGTGTCCTACTTCGCCACTGACGTCGCAGGGAACACCAGCAGCCTGCAGACCCAAATGGTCAAGATCGATACCACTGCCCCGGTGGTGGGAGTTGCCTCAATCTCGCCAACGCCAAACTCCTTGGGCTACAACAGGACCAGCACGGTGACGGTTAACCTCAGCGCGACAGACGCCGGCGGTTCGGGCGTCGCGTCGATTACCTACCATGTGGACGCCCTTCCCCCGGTCACCGTCAACGCGGCCACAGCCGCGGTGAGTGTCAGCGGCGGTGACGGCACTCATACGGTGTTCTACTCCGCCACTGATATCGCAGGGAACACCAGCAATTCCCAAACTCAAACGGTCAAGATCGACACTACGGCCCCGGCTGTCAGCTCGGTCACCATGGCCAACGGTGGGACAGGAAAGACAGCCGATTTAGGAGATACGCTCACCATCGTCTTCTCGACCGACATGGACGCACACACCCTGTGCAGTGGTTGGGATTCGACGTCCGCCGCCCTGACTGCCACCGGCACCGCCAGTATCAGCGCAGGCAACGTATTGACGTTCGTTGGCTCCACCTGCCCGGCGCCAGCATTTGGCAGCGTCTCCCTTGGTGCCGCCTACAACACGGGCACCTCGGCTCGAACCTTCTCGGCAAGCATGACCTGGACCCAGTCCTCCGGAACCCTCGTCATCACCTTCACCTCCAACGGCTCGGGTGGTACCGCGGGCACTAGCCTCTCACCGGCTACTCCGGTCTACACTCCGGCAGCGGGCGCCGCGGACAAGGCTGGCAACCCTGTCGGAACCATCACTACCGGTGGCCAATCGAAGTTCTGAAATCCACCGTCATCCACCCAGCCCCATCCTGAGTGCCAGGAGTGCCGGCCACTGGTTTCGGAGCAGCGCCCATGCCGCCAGGCCAAGCCCAACCATGGCGTAACCGCTCACGGGAATCAGGACCAGCCATTCCCGCCGCGAACCGGCTCTACCAAGCAAGGGGATGGAGAACGCGCCGTTGGCCCGCCAAATCCCGCTGACAAGGGGCAGCTTGCGCCAAAACTTAGGCGGTTTGATGACGATGGGCCACAACAGCGGCACTCCCCCGGTGGTGATCATGTCGCCCGCAATGTGGACCACGACGCCGGTGAGCATGGCCAAGGGCAGCCAGCTCCACTGATGCGGAGCGAACCACGTGACCAGCCCGGCCATGGCGAGCGCGAAGATCCAATGGGAGATCCACCCCGAGTTCGGGAACAGCTTCAGTGCTTTTGCGGCCAGGTTGATCATGAACATGCACAACAGTCCGGCACCCACGGACAAACGGCCTACGGGAGTGTCCAGCTGGAACTGGGCGGCCATGGCGGCGAGCACCACGAAAGCCGAAGCGCCCAGCAGCGAATGGGTTCCCTGCCGGTGCCCTCCGCTGGCCTTCTCGATCCCGACGGCGATCACGTTGGACAGCGGCGGCAGCGAGTGGGCGATGGTGCTTGAGCGGTGGTCCCAATCGCACACCAAGGCAGTTCCCGCCGTCGTCATCGCTCCGATGAGGATTCCGGTGGCGTCCAGCGGGTACCAGCCCAAGGCGTACGGGCCGGTTGAAGCGATAGCTATCCACGCCGCGGCCCCGGACGCGGCGTGGTGTCCTCCCATCAAGCTTCAGCCCGCAGTCTGGGTGGCCGGCGAAGCCGCGAAGATAGCTTCGATTACCGTGTTGGCCCACTCCAGGATTTCGGCGTCCTGCAGGTCGCGGCCGCCGATCCTTGCCGTCTTCGGCTTGGGGAGCAGCACGGCGTCGAGGGCCGGCTTGATCTGCGATCCCGGGTACATGCGGTTGAGCCGCATGACCTTGGATTCAGGCAACTGGGCGGGCGAGAAACGGATGAAGTTGCCTTGGAGCGCGACGTCGGACAGCCCGGCTTCGCGGGCACCCACCCTGAAGCGGGCGACGGCGATCAGGTTCTTCGCGGGCAGCGGCGGCTCTCCGTACCGGTCGACGAGTTCGGCCAATACCTCGTCGATGGCCTCATTGGTGATGGCTGCGGCCAGTTTTCTGTAGGCCTCAAGGCGCAGGCGTTCACCCGGCACATAATCGTGCGGCAAGTGGGCGTTGACGGGCAGCTCGATCTTCATGTCTGCGGCCTTCTCTTCGGCCTCGCCGCGGTATTCGGCCACGGCTTCGCCCACCAGGCGGATGTACAGGTCGAAGCCAACCCCTTGGATGTGCCCGGACTGTTCCCCGCCCAGCAGGTTGCCGGCACCGCGGATTTCGAGGTCCTTCATGGCCAACTGCATGCCCGCGCCAAGCTCGTTGTGGGCCGCGACGGCCTTGAGCCGTTCGAGCGCCACTTCGCCCAGCGGCTTCTCGGAGGGGTACAGGAAGTAGGCGTAGGCGCGTTCCCGGCCACGGCCCACGCGGCCACGCAACTGGTGGAGCTGGGAGAGGCCGTACTTGTCCGCGCCGTCCACAATCAGGGTGTTGGCATTGGAAATATCCAGGCCGGTTTCGATGATGGTGGTGCAGACCAGGACGTCAAAACGCTTCTCCCAGAAATCCACGATGATCTTTTCCAGGCGGCTCTCGGACATCTGCCCATGCGCCACTTCTACGCGGGCTTCGGGGACGAGTTCCCGGATCTGGGCGGCGATGCGCTCAATCGAGGACACCCGGTTGTGGACGAAGAAGACCTGGCCTTCGCGCATGAGTTCGCGCCGGATCGCCGCGGAGGTCTGCTTGTTGGTGAACGGCCCGACGTACGTCAGCACGGGGTGCCGCTCCTCCGGCGGTGTGGCCAGCGTGGACGTTTCGCGGATGCCCGTGAGGGACATCTCCAAGGTACGCGGGATGGGAGTGGCGCTCATGGCCAGGACGTCCACGTTGGTGCGCATCTTCTTGAGCGCTTCCTTGTGCTCCACACCGAAGCGCTGCTCCTCGTCCACGATCACCAGGCCAAGGTCCTTGAACTCGAAGTCCTTGGACAGCAGGCGGTGCGTGCCAATGACGACGTCCACGGAGCCGTTCTTGACTCCCTCCATGGTTTCCTTGGCTTCCTTCGCGCCTTGGAAGCGGGACAGCGGCTTGACGCGCAAAGGGAATCCGGAAAAGCGCTCGGTGAACGTCTCATAGTGCTGCTGGGCGAGCAGCGTGGTGGGAACCAGTACCGCGACCTGCTTGCCGTCCTGCACCGCCTTGAACGCGGCCCGGACCGCGATCTCGGTCTTCCCATAGCCAACGTCGCCCGAGACCAGGCGATCCATGGGGATCTCGCGCTCCATGTCGGCCTTGACCTCGTTGATGGTGGTGAGCTGGTCCGGCGTCTCCACATACGGGAAGGCTTCCTCAAGTTCCCGTTGCCACGGCGTGTCCGGCGCGAAGGCATGTCCGCGCGAGGCCATGCGGGCGGAGTACAGCCTGATGAGCTCGCCCGCGATTTCCTTGACGGCCTTCCGGGCCTTGGACTTGGTGCTCGCCCAGTCCGCCCCGCCCATCTTGCTCAACGAGGGCGTATCGCCGCCGACATAGCGGGTCACCTGGTCCAGCTGGTCCGTGGGCACGAAAAGCCGGTCGCCGGGGGCACCGCGCTTGGACGCCGCGTATTCGAGCACGAGGTACTCGCGAAGACCGGCGTCTCCCCCGGAAGAACCGGCAGACGAGCCGGCCACCTTGCGCTGGATCAGCTCCACGAACTTCCCGATCCCGTGCTGTTCGTGGACCACGAAGTCACCGGCGTGCAGCTGGAGGGGGTCGACGGCGTTGCGCCGCTTCGAGGGCATGCGCCGCATGTCTTTCGTGGACCCGGCCGACGAGCGGCCCAGAAGGTCCGCTTCCGTGAGCAGCCCCAGCTTGAGGCCGTCCAGCACAAAACCGCGTCCGACGGCGGCAGTGGTCACCTCGATGATGCCGGCCTGGGGTTCGTGGGCCAGGGAGTCGACGCGGGAACACGGGATATCAGCATCATGGAACAACTCGGCGAGACGCTGGGCAGGACCGGGCCCGTCCGTGGCCACCACGATGCGCCACTGGTCGCGCACGTGGGAGCCGATGAATTCGAGCATCTCCGCGACGTCTCCCTGGTAGCCGCGCGGTTCACGGGCGTGCAGGTTCAGGACGTCGATGTCGAGGACCAGGTCTTCGTCGGTCGCCAAGGACGTGATGGACCACCAGGAGACCCCGTGGGCCAGCGCTGCGCTCCGGGTGTCCGTCAAGGATTGGAAGCTGGCCGCATGCAACGCCGAGGCGGCTTGGGAGCCCAGTACCGAGTCGAGATCGAGGGGAGCCGTCCCGCCGTCGGACGCCGTGGACCAGGCTGCCTCGAGGAATTCCTCGTTGGTAGCCGCGAGGTCATGGGCTCGGGTCCGGACCTTTTCCGGTTCGATGACCACACCGATGGAACCGGCCGGCAGCTGGTCCACGAAAGGCACCATGGCGTCCACCAGGACAGGCGCCAGGGACTCCATGCCCTCGACGGCGATGCCGCCCGCGATCTTTTCCAACATGTCAGCGGCGGCCGGCATCTCGGCCTTGAGCCTTGCCGCCCGGGACATGACGGACGGCGTGATGAGGATTTCCCGGCACGGCGGGGCGTGCAATTCGCTGGGGTGGTGCACGGCCGGACCGGAGAGCGAACGCTGGTCTGCCACCGCAAACCAGCGCATCTGGTCCACTTCGTCGCCGAAGAATTCCACCCTGATCGGGTGGTCCTCGGTGGGTGGGAAGACGTCCAAAATACCGCCCCTGACGGCGAATTCACCACGGTGGGTCACCATGTCCACGCGGGAATAGGCAGCGTCGGCAAGGCGGCGTACCACGTCGCTGAAGGGCATTTCCTGCCCCACCCTCAACGTCACCGGGACCAGTTCTCCGAGGCCCGCCACGACCGGCTGGACCACGGCGCGAACCGGCGCCACGACCACCCGCAAGGGACCCGCCGTCGAGCTCTCCGGGTGGGCAAGGCGGCGAAGGACCGAGAGCCTGCGGCCCACTGTGTCCGAGCGCGGGGAGAGCCGTTCGTGCGGCAGGGTTTCCCAACTGGGGAAGGCCGCCACCGAGTCCGCCGGGAGATAGGCAGCCAAGGCCTCGGTGAGGTCCTCGGCTTCGCGGCCCGTTGCCGTCACGGCCAGCACCACGGCGCTGTCTTCAAGACTCTGGGAGGCGAGGCCATCGGCCATCTCGGCCAGCAGCGCGGCCCTCAAGCCTGCGGGGGCGCTGATCTGGTAGTCGGAACTGCGTTCGGTGAAGGCCCGGGAGGCCTCGGGCCGGACCCGGGCGAAGGTCCGGTCCTCACCCAGGGCCCGACGCAATCCATCAAGGGATGCGACAGTGCCGGCAGGGCTGATTCCTGAGTTGACCGCTGACGGTTGGCCTTTGGGGCTCATGGATGGCACTCCTGGAGTGGGGAAGGCAGCACGAAAACCCGAAATTCTCTCGAATCCCGGGGCGTTCCTAGCCTACCCCGCCCACACCGTAGGATGTTTGGGAGCCGCAAGAGCTTTCAACCGAGATATTCACGGAGGACCCCCATGGCCCTGAACGCATCCACCACCCTGCCCTACGGCGTCGACCGCGTAGCCGCCACTTTCATCGACGAAGACTTCCTGCGCCACACGAGCGAGTATGTCGGCGGCACTTTGGAATCATTCCAGATCGACGGCGACGTCGCCGGACCCTTCACCACCACAACGGTCCGCACCCTGCCCACCACGCGCCTCCCGGAGATCGCCCGCAAATTCGTGGGCGAGAAACTCACCGTCACCCAGACCGAGAAGTGGGACGCCCCGACGGCCGACGGCTCACGGACCAGCAACATCTCCCTGAAGATTTCCGGCGCACCGCTGGATGTCACCGCAGTGCAGCGCCTGGTGGCCGACGGCGGCAACACCCGCGTCGAGCTCGAAGGTGCCGTCACGTCGTCGGTTCCATTCCTCGGCGGCAAGATCGCCGACGCAGCCGAACCGATGGTGGGCAAGGCCTTGAACATCCAGTCCCAGCAGGCCCAGGCCTGGCTCGAAAGCCACTAGCGTGCAGTTGGCAGCCGGGCTGTCGATCGTGCTGATCGTCGCGGGTGCGTGGTCCCTCATCGTGTGGCCACAGTTCCTGCGCCGGGTCATGTCGGACCCCCGTGCCCGCGACGCCAACGGGAAGGCCACGAAGTTCCTCACCGTCCACGTCGTGCTGGTCGCGATCTCCATGGTGCTCGGACTCGCGACGGCGGTCATCGGGATCACGGCGCTGCTCACGTAACGCCCCTTCCGGCCCCAACTGACTCGCATTTGTTGTCGTTATGACGCCTCATAACGACATTAACTGCGAGCTAGTTGGGGCCTCGGCGGGGTGGGTGACCGTTCCGCTAAAATAGAACACAGGTGCGCCGGGAAGTCTGGTCGGCAATAGTTTTGTCGACCCCGCACTCCCCAAGGAGCCACATGGCGAACCGCCCCCACGACGCTGCCCCCTCAAGGGTATTCAGCAGATCCAGTTTCCCGGAATATCAACGGATCCTGGCTATTCTCCGCACTGAAACCGTTGGTGGCGCGCTTTTGCTCGCCGCTACTGTGGCCGCACTCGCCTGGGCAAACTCGCCCCTTGCCAACGGCTACTTCGCGCTGCGCGAAGTGAAGATCGGCTACGCTCCCTGGCACCTGGAATTGAGCCTGGGCCACTGGGCCTCCGACGGGCTCTTGGCCGTTTTCTTCTTTATCGCCGGACTGGAACTCAAGCGTGAATTCGTGGCCGGGGAACTGCGGAAGCCGGCAAAAGCGATCGTTCCGGTGGCGGCAGCGGTGGGCGGCGTGGTTCTTCCCGCGCTCATCTACGTGGTGATCAACCTCGGCTCGGGCGCGGAAACACTCAAGGGCTGGGCCATCCCTACTGCCACTGACATCGCTTTCGCGTTGGCCGTCCTGGCCGTCATCAACACGCATTTGCCCGCGGCATTGCGGACCTTCCTGCTGACACTGGCAGTGGTGGACGACTTGATTGCCATCGGCATCATCGCCTTCTTCTACTCGAGCGGCCTACAGCCCTTCATGCTGCTGGCCGCCGCGGTGCCCTTGGCCCTCTTTACGTTCCTGGTCCAGAAACGCGTCCGCAGCTGGTACCTGCTGCTCCCCTTGGCCGCAGCCACGTGGGCCTTCATCCATGCCTCGGGCATCCACGCCACCGTGGCCGGGGTCCTGCTTGGTTTCGCGGTGCCGGTCGTAGCCTCAGGCAAGAACGGCGAACCTGCCGCCGGGCTCGCCGAAAGCTTCGAACACCGCTTGCGTCCCTTCTCCGCCGGCTTTGCGGTGCCTGTTTTCGCTTTCTTCTCCGCCGGAGTGGCTTTGGGCGGGGCCGAAGGACTGGGAGCGGCCCTGCGCGATCCCGTGGCGGCGGGCATCGTCCTGGCCCTCGTGGCCGGCAAGACGGCTGGAGTGCTCGGCACCACGTTCCTCATCACCAAGACCACCCGCGCGCGGCTGGATGACGGCCTGGCATGGATCGACGTCGCAGGGCTGGCCATGCTGGCGGGCGTCGGTTTCACCGTCTCCCTCCTGATCGCCGAGCTGGGCTTCGGTAGCGGTTCTCCGCACGACGACCACGCGAAAGTGGCCATCCTCGCCGGTTCCCTCGCCGCGGCGGTGCTTGCCGCCGTCGTACTCAAAGCCCGTAACCGGCACTACCGCCACGTGGTGCGGGAGGAGCTAAGGGACGACGACGGCGACGGCGTGCCTGACGTTTTTACCCGCGCCTGACGTGCCGGGACCGCATACGAGTAGCCCCCATTTTAATGCGAGTAATGCCCTTTTCAATTGGGGTGGTCGGCACGCTGTTTGGGCGGTATCTGCAGGAATACCTTGCTGCTATGGACGCGAATAGTATGGAACGAGTGTGGCATGGGGCCCACAGGAAAGCCCAAGAGAAGAACTGGTCATTGATCTTTGTTTGGGTAATTCTCGGTCTCATGTCGATTTCGGTGCTCATCGCAGCGGGTACCCAAATGATGCGATGACTAGGCCAATGGTACAAAAAGCTCGGACCGGTTTTTCGGGTCCGAGCTTTTCTTTGCCTCGTGCGGTTTTCCAACCTTTATATAGTCAGCCGTGAAGGCCGCAGCACAGCTGCGGTGAACCATTCGGCCTTACTGCACGAATCCCGCGACGGCGGCAAGAATTGTCGCGGCGACGAGGGCGAGCAACAATCCCACAACCACGAATTCCGCCCGGCGGACCCTATGCTGGCTCTGGCGCCATTCGCGCCTGCTCTCCAAGGTAATCATGCTTCGAGGCTAAGTCCGGACCACGGGCCGAAATAGAGTGGAGGGTACTCGACCTCGGCCCACCCGCACTAGAGAGCCTGGGCCAACCCTTGGCCCGCCTCGGCCTGGCGCAGCGCGTCCTCCGCGGCAACCCACGCGAGCATGGCGCACTTCACCCGGGCAGGATACTTGGCAACGCCGGCCAGGGCGGCAGCGTCTTGGAGAAGTTCCTCATCCGCTTCCAGCTTGCCGCGCGAACGCATCAATTCGCGGAAGTGGTCGATCGTGTGGCGAAGAGACACCGGGGACATGCCCGGTGCCATTTCACTGAGTATGGACGCCGACGCCATCGAAATGGCACATCCGTCGCCGTCCCAATGGATTTCCGTGACGGCCTGTCCGTCACCGGCGGTGCCAAGACTCAGCCGGAGGGTGATTTCGTCCCCGCAAATGGGATTCAGCTGGTGGCTCTGGCCCGTGTAGCTCTGTTCCGTGCCGGGGGTGCCGGTTCCCGGGGCCGGAAGCTTGGCAAGGTCTCCGCCGCTGCGCGCCTTGGAATGCTCCAGGATCAACTGCTGGTAGAGCGAGTCCAGGCCGCTCATGATGTGGCTCCAGGAGCCGCTACCCCAAAGTACGGCCTGATCCGGGCAACCGCATCCACCAACAGATCGACTTCATCGGATGTGGTGTAGAGGTAGGTACTGGCCCGCGTGGACGCGCTCAGGCCCAGCCTGCGGTGCAAGGGCTGGGCACAATGATGGCCCACCCGGACGGCGATGCCCAGCTCGTCGAGGTACTGCCCGACGTCGTGCGCGTGCACTCCGGCGACGTCGAACGCGGCAAGACCGGTCCGTTCTTCTCCCCGCCCGGGGCCCAGCACACGCACGCCGTCGATGGCGCTGAGGCCGGTGACAAGCCTTTGGCCGAGCTCCGCCTCACGACGGGCGATCCGCTGCATTCCTGTTTCGCTGAGGTAGTTTGCTGCGGCAGCGAGGGCCACGGCCTGCGAAATAGGCTGGGTTCCAGCCTCGAAACGCTGGGGAGCAGGCAAGTATTGGGCTTCCTCCATGGTCACTGTGGTGATCATGGAACCGCCGGTCAGGAACGGTGGCATGGCATTGAGCAGTTCGCTGCGGCCATAGACCGCACCGATTCCCGTGGGCCCCAGCATTTTGTGGCCGGAGAACACGGCGAAATCCACGTCCAGCGCCTTGAAGTCCAAGGGGAGGTGCGGCGCGGACTGGCATGCGTCCAGGACCACCAAGGCGCCTACTTCCCGCGCCATTCCGACCAACACGCCAACGGGGTTGATATTGCCGAGGACGTTTGACGTGTGGGTGAAGGCCAGGATCCGGGTGCGCGGGGTGATGAGGCGTGCTGCCTCCTCGAGACGCAGCGCACCGGCGTCGTCGAGGGGAATGTACTTGAGGCTTGCCCCGGTCCGCCGGCACAGCTCCTGCCACGGAATCAGGTTGGCGTGGTGTTCCATTTCGGTGACAAGGACTTCGTCCCCCGGCTTGAGGGCGAAGCGTCCGGCTTCCCCGCCCGCACTGCCTACGCTGGCGTTCGAAAACGAATAGGCCAGGAGGTTCAGCCCGGCGGTGGCGTTGGCGGTCCAGATCAGCTCGTCGTCCTCCACACCCACAAAACGCGCCACGGTGGAACGCGCGTCTTCGAAGGCGTCGGTTGCCTCTACCGCAAGGTGGTGCGCTCCGCGATGAACGGCCGAGTTCCGCTGTTCATAGAATTCCTGCTCAGCCTCGAGCACGCTCCGGGGATTCTGCGAGGTGGCCCCCGAATCCAGGTAGACCAGCGGTTTGCCGTTGATTTCCTGCCCAAGAACGGGGAAGTCGTTGCGGATGCGACGGACTTCATCGTCATCGAGTGCGGAAACCTGGGCATCTCCCCACGCGGGGGTGGAAACCATTGTCAAAACCGGTGCTCCTTGTCAGGACTACGTGTCAATCGCCAGCGGCGGACCGCCAGGACTGGCGGCGTCACCTTGTAATTGTCCCACCAATAGGAGCGTTGGCCCTACTCCTCCGGCTTCGCGAGCTCGTCCCACAGTTCGGAAAGCTTCTGCCTGCGAGACACTCCGAGCTTGCCGTAGACCCGCTGCAGGTGGGCGTTGACCGTGTTCACGGCGATACCCAGGCGGGCAGCCACCTCCGCACTGCTCAGCCCGGAGGCCACCAGGGCAGTCACTTCGCGTTCACGCTGGGAAAGCTTGACGACGCCGGGAAGGACCGAGGATCCGGCCTCCGGACTGGCCGGGTGGGGTTCGTCAAAAACGAAAGCCTCCTCCTGGTCCAACGCTTGCTGAGGTTCTCCGATGCCTACTTGCCCAGTTCCCATTTCCTGTCCTGCTTCCTGTCCCGACGGCATGCCGGACTCGACACTCCACACCAGCTCGGACACTCCGGCCCCCAGCTGCCGGTCTCCCCGGGTGCCGGTACGGGCCGCAAGGCCGAGATTCAACATCTCAAGCGCCCGGTGCCCCTTTTTGGCGGCAGACCCGGCGAGTTGGAGCAGCTTCCGGTGCGAGTGCTCAGCGCCAATCAGCACTGACCGGGCGGCGGACGAATAGCTTTCGGCGAGCTGCGAGGCCAGGTAGTTCCCTCCGCTGGCCCGCGAATCGTAGGCAGCCAGGGCGCGACGGACCTGGTTGACGTCCCCCAGCAACCACGCAGCCGCGGCAAGTCCGCCGAGCGCCGGCGGGAGGAGCCCGTCAGGGTCGGCTTCATCCAGCCGGGCCTTGGCCTGGCGGAACTGTTCACATGCCAGTTCCAGGCTCCCCTGCCTGGCAAGTACGAGTGCCCTGTACAGATGCGCTGAGCCACCGAAATAGCTCATCCGGTTGCTGAAGCTGGAACTTCCGGCGCAGAACATTTCGGGCCCGCCCCATTGCCCGCGCCAGATCAGGTTGGACCCGTGGATGGTCAGCACAGTGGAGTGGAAGTCCACGGGGCAGCGCGGCAGCCGCCCCACCGCTTCGAGCGCCAGGGTCGAAAGTGCGACGGCGTCCGCGAACCGTCCGCTGACAGCCAGCCCCTGGGAGACGAGCGCCATCAACAGCACGCCGGCCTGGGTGGGCGGGGGTGGATGGCCCTCCGATCTCAATCCAGGATCGACCAATTGGCTATGGCAAAGCCTTTGGAACAGCTCGGTGTTGGCTGAAGGCCAGCTACCGTTTTGGGCGTCCAGATACAGCTGGAGGACGTCCAGTTCGTCCCGGACGGCGGACTCGCCAAGATGGGCTGGCTCGCCGGGCTGGATGCCGACGGCGGCAGCCTCCAGCCGCCGTCGGGCATCCTGGAGGACCGCCTTCAGCACATTGGCTCCCGGCGATGTCGGCAGAAGCGCATGCAGCAGAAGCCACACAGCGTGGGCGAAGTCGAGCGTCAGGACGTCGGGGGTGTTCGCCACCAGACCCTTCAAGACCGTCACAGCCCCGGGAAAGTCCCTCGTCTGATAGAGCGCCCTCGCCAGTTCCACGCCGGCAACCAGTCCGAGTTCCGGCGCCCGCACCGCTTCCGCGGCCCGCCGGGCCCTCCGGTTGTCGTGAATGTCGTTCGCGGCGATGGCCACGGCCAAAAGATCGGCGTCCGGCACCGGTAAACCGCTTGCCTGTTCTAGGTCCACGCGGCGGAACAGCGTCCACAGCGAATCATCGCCAACGGGTGAGGACGTCGCGTAGATGCTCCTCCGAAGTTCGAGGATCCGTTCAGGTCCCAAGTGCTGCCGGGCCAGCCTCGCTTCGATGGCATGGCTGAGCGTTGCCGTCTCCTGGCTGTCTTTCAGGACCCGGATGGTTCCGTCGGACCGCAGCGCTTCGATCGCCCGCTTTGGGCCGAGTTGTTCAAGGACGGCCAGCGGTATCGGCTCCCCCACCGCCAGAATGTCCACCACCTGCCGCTGTGGCACGGAATAGCCCTCAAGCCGGTGGCGGGTCAGCTCGAGCGCTTGCGAACCGTCCAAGCGGATTGGTCCGGACAACATCCAGGAATCGGCCTGTTCCACGATCTCGCCACGCGCTGCGGCTTCGTCCACCAACAATTTCGCGGTCTGCAGGTTTCCACCGGTGAGGGTATGGATGTCCCGGACCAGGCTGCGGGCTGCGCGCCCGCCGAGGCGATCATCAAGGAATTCGCGAAGCTGCTCCTGCGTGAGATCGTCCAGGGTCACCACCGACAGCTGCCGCGACACCACGGATTCCATGAGTTCCATTCTCAAGGGCCGGTCCGAGCGGTGGGTGGCAATCAGGCGGATGTCCGGTTCAACAAGCAGTTGGCTCAGGAGCCAAAGAGACATGTCATCCAGGAAATCTATGTTGTCCAGCACCAGCAGTGCGGCGGATCCGGACGTCGCTGCGCCACGCACCGCTTTGCGGCAAGCCGCCACGATGGAGCCCGGCCACACTTTGGCCCTCGCCGGCAGGTCCGGAACAAGTGCCATGGCGATTCCAAACGGAATGTCCGCGAACGACTCCGAGACGTTGTGGGCGATCACGCTGAAGGAACCGCCCAGCACTGAAGCCGCTGCGTCCAAGAGGGTGGTCATTCCTGAGCCTCCCGGTCCCGAGATGACTATCCCGGCCGGTTCCGGCCCGGACAAGGCAATAACAATCTCCTGGAGCTCCGCGGCCCGAATAATCGGGGGCGGGGTGTGGGTCCCTTCGGTATCGTCCATGGTCCTGTCTCATCTTCGGGCCGCCGGACACACGTTCCTGACGGCTGTGGCACGGACCGGTGTCATTTCCAAACGTTACCTTCGGGTTTCAGTCCCTGGATTGAGTGGTAACTACTTGGTTTTCCGGGGCTACTTGCACGAAACATCCCCGCTCCACGGAGCCTCCGGGCGACGCACCACGGCGCCGTTTCCACCCCGGTTTTCCCGCCGGATTTGCATCCTCTGTTACCGCTCTGTGATCTGACTGTGTAAGCTGGTGCCGCAAGAGTAAGTTCCGGCTGGCTACTTCTGGGGAGTTGAAGCGCAGCCGATTTCCGCAACAACTCTGTCGTGACACACCGTTTGGCCGTGTACGACGCTGCCGCACGTTCAGCTGCAGCTCGCCTTATCCATTGCCCAGGTCTCGTATGTCTATGTCCCCAACAGATATGTCACCCAAAATATGAAACACCTGTTCACAGCACTGATCGCCGTGGCTGTACTTGCCTTTGGTGGGTTCGCCACCATCTCAGCTGTCCAGTCATCACACAAATCCTCCTATCAGGCCGGCGACCGCGGTTCATATTCGCGGCCAAGCTCATCGCCTTCGCCTTCATCCGCGCAAACGCGCACCGCCACGCCGGCACCGACGCCGACGCCCACACCCAGCAATGTTCCGGCCGCGGCGCCGTCGAGCACGCCCGCTGCCGCCGCCCCCGCTCCGGCCGCAACAGCCGCCGGCGCACCCGCACCAACGGCAGCGCCCCTGCCCGTCACGGGAACCTACCCCCTCCACACCAACATCGTGAGCACCACCTTCTGGGTGGGCGAGATCTTCAATGCCAGCCTCTCGGACGGCTCCCAGGTCTGCTCCACCTACAACGGCCAGTGGGCCTTGCAGCACACGGGGGTCAACATGGGAACCACTCCGTCCAGCGCGAGCGGTTGCCCCGGGAGCACTTACGGCGGTTGCGACGGAGTCAGCTCCGGCACCGGCACGAGCTTCCAGTGCGCCACGGAACAGCGCGTAGCCAGCAATGGGTACTTCCCGCTGCACCAGCCCAAGCCTTTGCAGAACCCGTTCTACTTGGACCTGCCTTACGACGACGTCAATGACAGCGTCGCTTTCGCCGAGCGTTGCAATGTTATTCCGTGGGCCGCCGCGGACAACGCCAAAACGGGCATCAACCACTGTGCGGACTCAAGCTACAGCTACATGAAGAACGCATGGGTCCAGATCACCGGCCCCAATGGCGCCGTTTGCTACGGACAAGTTGAAGACGCCGGGCCCTCGAGCGGTTCGCTCTACCACGATTCGGCCTACGTCTTCGGCGCGAACAACGCGCGTCCGGCCAACAAGTCCTTCTCCGGCGACCCGAGCCAGGGTGCAGGCATGGATGTCTCCCCTGCATTGAACGGCTGCCTGGGCTTCGCCGAGCTGAACGGCGACAATGACCACGTATCGTGGCGTTTCGTTGACCGTGCCAGCGTGCCGGCCGGTCCGTGGCTCAACGTTGTCACCACTTCGGGAGTCACCAACTAATATCCCGGGACCCACGGGTCAGCAGGACATTACCCACTCCGGGAGTGTCGGACGCCCATGCCACCCAGCCGCAATGGCTGCCTGGCATGGGCGTCCGCGTGTCCGCCACCTTTCCAGGGCTGTCCCTAGCCGGTCCGCACCACGGACGGCCCCGGCGTCGCGATTTCCTGAGGTTGGCGTTGGATCCTCCGAACCGGGCTGACCCACACTCCCGACGAACTCGCCGAGTACGCCTTGGGCAAGACCTGGAGGCAAATCACTGCGTCCAATATCCGCATCAACGGAAAGAAGGGCGCCATCAACAAAAAGCGCGGGTTGCGCATCGAAACTGCGGCAAGGACTGTCAAGAAGAGGTCCGGCAGGAAGACCCCAATGAGAACGTCCTGGGGCCGCAGGACGCCTGACAGAAAGATAAAAACCTCTGAGCGATTGCCGAAAATCCACACCTCGATGGCAGCGAGGGACGATAGCAGGAATGCCGGCACCAGAAGGACGAAGAAAAGGCAGCTGGCTACGAGTTCAACAATGTACAGCCCCAGGACAAACCAAAATCTGCTGAATTGCAGGCCGTGCCGCCTGACGGTTTGCCAGAAACCAAGAATCCACCGCCGCACCTGCTTGATATAGTCCTTCAGGTTGTCCGGATCCTGGGTGTACGCAACAGCCGCAGAGGGATGGAATGCGATCCTTCCCAGTTTCTTCGCATGGATTTCAAACGTCATGTTGAAGTCTTCGATCACCAGTCCCGGCGCCAGGACCTCTATTTTTGCGAGTGCACTGGTTCTGTACATGCTGGCGAATCCGGGCACGATGGAGACGACATTTGCCCCTTGCGCCGCTTGGCCGTATTTGAGGAGCAATTGGACCACGATGTACAAGCGCTCCCGGTATGCCACGAGGAATCGGCCGATCGCCGTCGGAGGTGCCGGGCTCATGATCGATTTGGCCCGTCCCGCGACGGCAACCACCGTCGGATCGTCAAACAGCGGCAACCCCGTTTCGAGGTAATCCGGCGTCGGGCGTGTGTCCGCGTCCAGGAGCATGACCACCTTGAACCGCTTGCACAGGTCGAAGTGGGCGATGCCCGCCGCGAGTGCGCCTGCCTTGCCACGGTTCGGTTCAAGGTCAAGGACCTTCACCCCCGCGGCCCGAGCAATAGCTGCTGTGTCATCAGTGGACATGTCCGAAACGACGTGGATGTTGCGGCGAGGTACCAAAGCGGACGCGGCGAGGATTGTCTCCCTGATGACCAGGGCCTCGTTGTGGGCGGCCACGAGGACCGCGACATTCGCCGGGTAGAGCCGCACCCCCTTCGCACGATGGCGGGCCCGCGGACGCCGAGGGATCGGTACCGTGCCGCCGCGCAGCAGCGCGATCCACCCCCGGATCCGGGAAGACATCCCCTTGACCCGCCACGATTCCTCACCCGCCAGGCGGACCAGCCCGGCAACCGACCAAAAGATCGTACTGACCCCCAGAACCAAGAAGATCGAAAGCAGAACTATCACGGCGACGGAGCTCCCACTGTGTCGTACATTTCGTAATCATCGGTAGCAAGCTGGCCATCACTGAAGAGGTTCAGTCCAAAGCTGATGGCCTCGGCTCCTGCCGGAACGGGCGGCGTATCCCAGATCGCCTGCTCGTAACTGGTGTTGGCCGCGAACCACGGACTGGCCGTCCAGTAGGTCCACGTGCCCAGCTTGTTGCGGTAATACACTTCGAATTGGGTCTTCGCGTTGGACTGGTACCACGCCCTGAGCGAATAGCTGTGGCCGGTACTCACGCTCGGAGCGCAGGCTCCCAGATCGAGGACGGGAAGCAGTTTGGCATCACCGGACGAGTATTCGCTCACGTCCAGGCGTCGGGCCACAGCGCCGGAGTGTCCAGGGGTCAAAGTGCTCAGGACCACGGCATTCTTGCCATAGGACGACACCTGCCAGCATTGCGGCAAGCCATACTTTCCAGCCGTTTCCAGCCCCGGATTCCGAAGGGCATTCGTTCCTGGTGCAGCCGGCGCCGCCACGGGACCGCTCACCACGGGTTTCGCCACGCCGCCGATCACGTCATGTACCGTGCGCACGGCCATGGTCCCTTGTTGTGTCCTGGCCGCCAGCCAAGTGGCGAACTGTTCGAACAACGCGGGGCTGATGGAGCGGGGGCTGCCGCTGTTGTCGACGTCGTAGAAGGTCAATTGCAACCAGCCCCCGGCCTTTTCGGCCTGCGTTACTGTCGCCTGAAGGTCGGCCAACGTCCACTTGCTGCCGACCTCGGATGTTGCCCGCGTCCGGAACAGGTCCGCCGGACGGACGGATTCCGCTGCAGCGCAGCCCGCGCAGTCGATGGGAGTGGTTATCTCGCCGAGGCCACGCGCGCTGTTGAAGCCACATCCAGCGACCTGCTCTTCCGACTTCGGCGTCGAAGCCGCAAACGGATAGGCAAAGGAGGTGACCTTGAAGCCCCAGTCCGTAAGGTTCACCCGATCGTTGCAGATCTGCCTCGATGCTTCGTCAGGCTCTACGGAAGTCACATCGGCAAGGGTGACCGTATGCCCGCCGATCTCATTCTGGTCCGCGGCCAGGGTGTGGAGATTGTCCGTTGTCATGTAGTCAGGCGCTCCAACAAAGCCCGAATCGATGAAAAACGTGCCCCGGAGGCCGTGGTCCTTCAAGATCCGGGCCGCCTCCATCTGGCTTGACCGGCCCGCATCAAACGTCAAGCTAACGGATGAGAGCGGGGCGGCAGACGGCGTGGGGCTGGTGGTTCCGGATCCGGAGGGAGCCTGGCTTCCGTTGATCAGCGATGTTGCGCCCGTCAACAGGAGCAGCACCGACACCCACGAGGCAGCCCAAAGACCTGCCCGCTTCCTCGACATGCGGATCGGTCCGGATGCGATGCCCTTCCCCCGCGGACTCATCGCCAACCCGCACTGCCGTGGTTCCTGAAGGGGCCGGTGGCGACTGGGGGAAGCCTCGGTCTCAAAGGCTTATTCACCACCGGCCCCCGCTCAGGGGCCCTCTCGATGAGGGCGCGCTGCCGTCCGGCAGCGCCGTCAATTGGCGCAGGGTCCATGGGAGGGACCGTGCAGGATCCCCCAAGAGCAGGTTCGAACTCCAGGCAAACGCCTTCTCGGTTTAATCCGCCGCGTCCTAATGCCGCTCGGACCAGAGCGTCCATTTCCATTCTGAGACCTGTCTTTCCCCCGTTGCCCTCAACCAACTGACACCATCAGCGTAAGAACCAGGGCGACCACGGACACGAGTACGCTCTACCCGTCTTTACACTCAACCTTGACGTCCGGACGGTGCCACTACTCGTGCGCTGCGCGCGCAACACCGGGCTCAAACGTCGGGGCGCGGGCAGGGGCGAATCCGATCCGTTCGTGGTCAAATGGTGCAATCAGGCAGTCGGAATTTAAGGATGGCGGAAGAGAGTGTCCAGGAACCGGGGAAGCGGCGCGTCCGTTTCGGCTGAGTCGGACGGCGCGCGGGACGTCCGTCGCTCGTCGTCCCCGGCCAAGGGACCTCGCCGCCGGCTGTCAGCTTTCGCCCGGGCCTGCATTGCCGCAATCCTTGTGGCGGTGGGGATGGGGGGCATCCTCGTGTGGCGTTTTACCACGGACGCAAACGGTTCCCTCGAGCCCCCGTGGTTTTCCGGCTACGTCGACGTCACGGTGGTCCCTCAATACGCTTTCGAGACACCCGTGGGCGAGGGCACCAAGAATGTCACGCTGGCGTTCGTGGTGGCACTGGCTGGACAGCCCTGCACACCGAGTTGGGGTAGCACATACAGCCTCGATGCCGCGAAGACCTCGCTCAAGCTCGAAGAACGTATCGCCAAGCTTCGGTCAAACGGCGGCGCCTTCGCTGTGTCCTTCGGCGGCTCAGTGAACAGCGAGCTCGCCAACTCCTGCTCGAATACAACAGATCTGGAAAGGGCCTATCGTGCGGTCCTGGAACGCTACAACCCCGGAACAATCGACTTTGACATCGAGGGCGACAACCTGGCGGACAGCGCGGCCTGGCAGCGCCGCGCCGCAGCCGTCGCTGCCCTCCAGAAGGAGAGGATCAGGGAAGGGCACGCCCTTTCAATTTGGCTGACCCTCCCGGTCACCCCGCAAGGGCTGACCGACGCCGGAACCTCCGCCGTCGACCAGATGCTCGCCGCCGGCGTCGAACTCTCCGGGGTCAACATCATGACCATGAACTACGGTTCAAGCCGGAGCGAATCGCAAAGCATGCTCGATGCCGGAACCTCAGCGGCCCAGTCCACCAACGACCAGCTAAGCATCATCTACCAGCGTGCGGGAATCACCCTTAACAGCGAACAGATCTGGGGAAAGATGGGCCTGACCCCTATGATCGGCCGGAACGACCTCCCGGGCGAGATATTCGACCTTGACGCGGCCCGCGGATTGAACTCATTCGCCATCAGCAAGGGGGTTCAACGGGTGTCCATGTGGTCCTTGAACCGGGACACGTCGTGCCCCGAGGACACCCCCGAGGATCCGGCCAGCCATGTGTGTAGCGGGATCGATCAAGGAACCCAACGCTTCTCCGATGTATTGAGCGCGGGATTCCACGCCAAACTGCCCTGACCCGCCGATCAACGATCCCGCCGATTGGCAGAGGATCATGCCTGGCCTGGACGGTCCGCCCTGTTCTGGTTCTTGGCTTCGGCCGGGCGGGCGAGGTGCCTTCCGTTACCGTGCCGAAACAGCTTCTTAAGCCACTGCATGGATACCTCCGGTTTTCTTGGGACTGTCTCTACCGGATTGCCTGGACGGCTCCGGTTGCCGGTGCTACTTCACTTGGCTGACCGTGACGATGTTCAGCCACGGTCCCGCGGGAACCTGGTCCCGTGGCACGAACTGCCAGTCGACTTTGTCCG
This sequence comes from Arthrobacter sp. FW306-1B-G06A, assembly GCF_058781765.1. Classification (NCBI taxonomy): domain Bacteria; kingdom Bacillati; phylum Actinomycetota; class Actinomycetes; order Micrococcales; family Micrococcaceae; genus Arthrobacter; species Arthrobacter sp. FW306-1B-G06A. The sequence goes on from NZ_JBYSXB010000041.1 coordinate 26,985, forward strand.
ACTCGCCATCAAGATCGGAGAAACCAAGGCACCCGTTGAGCGCAGGCGAGACGTCCATTCCGGCCCCGTTGAACTTCTTGTTGGCCGGACGGGCGTCATTGGAGCCGAAAACGTAGTCCTTGTCGTGATACTGGCCCGGACCCGCATCTTCAATCTGTCCGTAGCATTCCCGGTTGCCCATCCGGATCCTGACCCATTGGTTCTTCATGTAACTGAAGGAACGGTTCTGGGCATTGCCCGCGAAACCCGGATCGTTTGCCCACGGGATGACACTGGCCCGTTCCGCGAAGGCGGTGGGATCGTTGACGTCGTCGTAAGGAAGATCGAGGTAGAACGGGTTCTCCTTTGGAGTCATGCTGGTCGGTGCATAGCCTTTGGCCTGCGTTCTCGCCTCGGTCTTGCAGCCGTTCGTCACGACGCCGTCACAGCCTCCATAGCTCTGCATCCATTGGGAGTCGTAGGTCGACATCACTTGGCTCCCGTCTGCCGCTTTGGGATCAAAGATCTCGCCGACCCAAAATGTGGTGGATACAATCCCGGTGTGCCAGGGATACCGGCCGGCTGATTGCGTCGGACTCGGGCTCGGGCTCGGGCTCGGTCCACCGCACGCTGCCGTCAGCAGGGTCAGGACCGCAAGCACAGCCGCTCCACCTCGTCCGTGACGCTTGGATCCGGATGCTGGGCGATTCACATCGTGCTCCTGGAAAAGGGTTCGTCGGATCTTTCCTTGGACAAGGGCGGGCGACCGGTCAGCGCGTACTCCACTCACCCAGCCGCCCGTCCTTACGCTGTAGGCTATGCCGTCCCTTCGTTCACGACGCGAGGGTAATCTTCCAACCTGCCGGATCCAAGACTTTTGCGGGTTTGTAGTCGGCCGCGACGTTGAGGATGATCTCATCCAAGGTGGTCTTCGGCTCGAAGCCAACAAGCCCGAAGGACTTGCTGTTGTCCGGAACCCGCCGGCGCATGTCCTCGTAGCCCTCTGAGTAGGCCTGCTCATAAGGCACCAGAGTGATCGCGCTGCCGCTCCCAAGGAGTTCGACAATCCTCTCGGCCAACGTCAGGATCGAAATCTCGTAGCTGCCGCCGAGGTTGTACGCATTTCCGTAGGCAAGCGGTTCCTCGGAAATGCGGACGATGGCCGGAACGATGTCGCCGACGTAGGAGAAGCACCTGGTTTGATGGCCGTCTCCGTAAACCGTCAGGGGTTCACCGACGAGCGCCTGCCGCACAAGCCGCGGAACAACCATTCCATAGCGGCCTGTCTGCCGCGGACCGACCGTGTTGAAGAGCCGCACGATGGCAACCGGCAACCCGAATTGGCGCCAGTACGCGTGGGCAAATGCCTCGTCAATACCCTTGGCGGCTGCGTAGGTCCACCGGGACTTGAGCGCGGATCCCAGGATGCGGTCCGCTTCCTCCGAGAGGCTGTCCGAGGTGTTCTTACCGTAAATCTCGCTTGTGGATGCCAGCAACAGCGAGGCACCTGATTCAAGGACCGAGTCCAGGACCACTTCGGTGCCATGGATGTTCGTGCGAAGGCTCTCCAACGGGTGGTCGACGATCAAATTCACGCCAACCGCGGCGGCCAGGTGGAAGACCCTGTCGGCACCCGCCACCACCTTGTCCACTGCGTCACGGTCGAGAATGGTGCCCTCGACGAAGTGGAAGTTCCTGTGGCCGATGACGCCTTTGAGATTCTCCAGGCGTCCGGTCGACAAGTTGTCCAGCACGGCGACTTCGTCCCCGGCCGCCAACAAGTACTCAACAAGATGGCTTCCTATGAACCCGGCACCGCCGGTTATTGCTGTTTTCATTACTCCTGCTTCCGTCGAAAACCTGGTGGATCTAGAGCCGGGTTACGTTGCCGGCCTTGGGCAAGCGGTATGTCGTGTCCAGGACTGCCGGAGCTCCGGCCAGCCAGTCAAGTTCCATCTGGCTGTGCCTCGTGTGCAGGATCACCAGGTCCGCACCCCAGTCAGCAGGCGATTGCTCGGATTGAAGGGTCCCGCCATGGCCGTCGGGAGCCGTCTGGCACCAAGGATCCGAGAATGCCACTTCCGCTCCGTCGGCGATCAAGGCGGCAATGATTTCCAACGCCGGGGATTCCCGGAGATCTTCGACGTCGGGCTTGTACGCAACCCCGAGGACCATGACGCGTGCACCGGAAACACCGTGGTTACGGTCCGACAGGATACGCCGGGCCTTCTCCACTACCTGGTGCGGCCTGCCCGCAATCCCGGCCATCGCCTGCTCGATCACGGGGGCAGTCAAGCGGGCCTTGCGCAATTGCCACAGCAAGTAGTGGGGGTCGCACGGTATGCAGTGTCCGCCGACTCCGGGACCGGGTGTGAAGGCCATGAATCCATACGGCTTGGTGGACGCCGCATCGATGACGTCCATGACTTCCATGTTGAGTTCGTGGCAGATATCGGCGAATTCGTTAGCCAGGGCGATATTGACGGCCCTGAACGTGTTCTCCACAAGCTTGGTCATCTCGGCGACATCCGCCGACGGCACCACGTGAACCAACTTGGTGCTGGCGCTCAGGAGCCGTTCGGCAACTTCGCCGCACGCCGGGGTCACGCCGCCGACTACCCGGGGGACGTCTTCGTGGGAGAACGAATCCACGCCGGGGTTGATGCGCTCGGGCGAGAAGGCCACGAACACGTCATGGCCCGGGATAAGTCCCCGCGCTGCCAGGGGCAAAGCCAGGAGGTCGCGCGTGGATCCGACGTACGTTGTGGAGGTCAGCATCAGCAACTGGCCAGTGGTGGCGAAATCGACCACCGAGGCACAGGCCGCCCGCAGAATGGAGAGGTCCGGAACCAGGTACTCGTCCACGGGAGTGGGAACGCACACAACCACTGCCGCCGCGCGGGCAAGCAATGACAAATCGCTGCTCAGCATGAAGGTCGGGTCCAGCAGCGCGTTGCTGAGCCGCTCCCTGTCGGAGTCCAGAAGATCTGCCCGTTGCTCCCGGATCACGGCCAGGCGGGCGTCGGACACGTCAAGGCCGAGGACACGCCGACCGGAAGCGTTGATGGCGAGGGCCGTGGGCAGGCCCACATAGCCCATGCCCACGATCGCCACGTCGAAAGTAAACGCCTGATCTTGTGTGGTTGTCCGTGTTCCCGCGCCCTCCGGCCAAGCTGGTGCCTGCGTGTGCAAGGACTGCGAGCTCCCGTTGGGCTCTGCCTTGAGGGTCTTTACCTTCGTGTTCGGTGCCATGGTCAGTCGACCTCCCGGTGCCTGTTGTCTCCAGTGTGAAAGAAAGCCGGCGGCGGAACGGGACGTGCCCTGGTCTCAGAGGGCACATGACCGCCCGCCGCCGGCTCGATTGTGGGGGTGCCCGCGGAATGCGGGAAACCGGTCGCATTGGAGTTGACTTCTCGCTGGATCACCGGGTGGTTTTCCTGTAGCAAAGAATTCTTCCTGCGTTTCATCTCGAGACCCACTTATCCCCAAATGAGTGGCGGTTGCCATCAGGAAAAGCGTATTAACGAACCCCCAAGGCGGGCGCGAGTGGGCTCTACCCGTCTTTGGATGCGCGGTCCCTCCCGCGGCGATTGACTACCCGTCCGAGCGCTTTTAACCACTCGATTCAGTACTCGCTTTTAGGCCTTTCGCCCTTTGCGTGCCGTCTGTTCAAGCGCACGACGGCGGAACGCGGCTTCGGGGAAGCGGTCACCCGATCCCAGTGGTCAACCCAGTCGCGCCTGCGGCTAGCCCAGTCCCTGCGCGCCGTGGGCACCGTTCATCAAGTCTTCGCGGTGGCTGATGCCAAGCTTGGCGAACATTCGGTACAAGTGGCCTTCAACCGTGCGCAATGACAGGCCCAAGCTCAGCGCAATGTCCTTGTTGCTCGATCCCGACTGCACGAGCGTCGCGATTTCCTGTTCGCGCCGGGTCAGCTTCTGGAGATCCGGGGAGGCTCCTTCAACGGCCGGGCCGGCCTTGTCGAGAGCGGCGGTGCGACGCTTGAGGAGTCGCTGTCCTTCGAGCTGGCGAGCCTTGTCCCCCCTGCTTTCCAGGATCCGTAGGGCGTGGCTGGCGCAGTCAGCGGCGGCAAGCTCCAGTCCGTCCTTGGCTGCCGAATCACTCAGCTCAATGAGGCGATCCGCGTCCTTGTGCGCGAGGGCAAGCCCGACGCTCAAGGCGAACTCCGCAGTGCGGCCTTCGCTGCCCTGGGCTACCGCTACCAGCCGACGCGCCACACTGGGGTCTCCCAGCCTCAGGACTAACATCAGGATGTCGATCTCGGCGCCGATAGCCCCGTCCGCGGCCGCGGAATCCGCAAGGGACATGAGTCTCGAGATCGCCGTTTGCGTTCCGGTGTGCTCGGCTCGCGCAACTGCCGCATGACCTTGTGCCAGCAGCGACGGATGCACGCCTTCCCGGACCAATGTGTCGTATTCGTTCGAGTACGTCATCGCGGTTTCCCGGCGTTTCAGGATCGACGCCGCGTAGGCGGCGGCAGCAACGGCGTCGGGCAAGTCGCTCCCCATGTCGGAGACGCGCAGCATGCTGACAGCCTGGCGAAGCCGGGGCAGGGCCACTCCCAGGTCTCCCCGGCGCAGGTCCACCATTCCGGCAGCCAGGTGGAGCATCCCGCCCGAATAGATCAGGGAGTTCGGTGCTTGGGAAACATGGTTCTTGAGGAACGTTTCAAGAACGCCGAATTCGCCTGCCTGCTGCAAAGCCAGGATGTAGCGGCGCATCACCATTCCTGCGTACTGGAGGCTCCAGTCGCCGCTCGCGGCGACCATTTCCTGTATCTCCATCAGAATCTGGATGGCGGACACCGGCCGTCCCGTGACCGCCATGGCCTCTGCGAGGAGGGTGCCCGCCACGAGGCGGGACTCGTCGTCGTCCGCTTCTTTCCAGATCTGGCGGAGTTCCCGCTCTGTCTCGACGTAGTGGCCTTCGGTTTGGAGGCCTTCCAGCGAAAGGAGCCTGCTTCCCAGTTTCCCGCGTTCCAGCTCATCGGGGTCGATGCCCTGACGGGATTCGGCAAGCCTGGCCAAGGCTGCCTCCCATTCGTACGCAGCCTGTTTGATGGCGTTCGGCCCGACGCCTTGCCGCCCGGCGAGCTGGGCCGCCAACATCGATGCCTGCCGGACCGTCCGCGGATCATTGGTCCGATCCACGACCCCCGCAAGCGAGGACACCGATCCCCTGATGTCGCCCCGGTACCATTTGGCCCGCGCCACCTCTACTTGGGCGGCAAGCCTCAGGGACGGATCCTTGATCGCGCCGGTAACCCGCTCCACGTAGCTGGGGATGAACAACCGGTTTGCCAGCTGGGCCGCCTCCAGGATGTCGGAGTCCGGAACCTCGGTGCCCGATTCCAATCCCCAGGAGACGTAGCGCAGCAGCCCGTCCATGGTCTGCGGCTTGGACTCCATGAGGTTCACGATGCGCCGCCGGATGGTCATGCTGTGGGCGGTCGGGACCAGCTGGCGGATGACTTCGCCAACCAGCGGCTGGGCCAGCCGGACATGCCGCTCGGGGTCGGACGCAATCTCGATGAAGTGCAGTTCCTGCAGTTCGTCCACGGCGCTGGAGTCGCCGGCCCGTTGCACGACGTTCAGCGGGACAGGCTCGGCGAGGGCCACCGTCTCCAGGGTGTCGCGCTGCGCGGCGCCCAGCATCAGGATCTGGTTCCGGACAAGGTCCATCAAACGCACGCTGGTTCCCCGAAGCTCACCCGAAAGCATCCAGGCGTCGTTGCGGCAGACCAGTTGGCCCAACGACTTGGCGTGTTCGATGAGTTCCAGCAGGAACATCGGGTTTCCACCCGAGTACTTGCAAAGGACGGCGCTGGTGCCCTGGACGACGGGCGCATCCAAGGCCTGGGCGCAAAGTTGGTTGACTTCCTGCTCGTTGAGCGGCTGCAAGTCGAATCGGTCCACGAGTCCCTCGGACCACATCGAGAAGACCTCTGCGGGCGGCGCCGGATACGGACGGCAAAGGAACACGACCTTGGCGGCTTCCGCGGCTGCCAACTGGGCCAGGACAGCCACACTGCTGTCATCGATGTGATGTGCGTCCTCCACGATCAGGACCGCCGGTGCCGGATGTGGCTGGCCTGCCGGGTTCAACGCCGCGACCACGGCCCTCAGGACCGACAATGGCTCGTTGATCTGGCTCGGGGTCAAGGCCGTCAAAAGGGGCGCCAAGGCAGCGAACGGTACCGAGGCCAGGGTTGGACCGGCAAAGACCCTGAAGGGGCGGACACGTTGCCCTAATTCATAGACCACTTCGTTAATCAGTGCCGTCTTGCCGATGCCCGCGTCACCGAAAAGCAGGACTCCGGGCCCATTGGCGTCGAGAAGGCAGTCGACGACGGCGGCCATCACGTTGAATCGTCCGACAAGCGCATCGGCCGCAACCACTTCAGTCATTTCGCACCACCTTCGACGTTGCCAAGCGCGAAGCTCAGCTCAGAGCGTTCAACGATTTTCAGCTTGCCGAAGATCTGGTAAAGATGCCCTTCCACCGTGCGAACTGAAACATGGAGCTTAGCGGCGATACCCTTGTTGCTCTCCCGGTTCGCCGCCAGCTTGGCGATCTCCATCTCGCGAGCGGTCAGCTTCAATCCCTCTTGGTTTCCGCTTTGCGGGGTGCGCAGGCGCTGCCGGCACGTTTCCGCGAGCTGCCGCGCCTTCCTGAGGGCCGTCTTGTCCAACTGAACCTGGTCCAGCTGCAACACCGTCTCCGCGATATCGAAGGCAAACCTGTCGTTCTGCATGTCTTCGGCCAACCGTGCAGCCTCAAGAAGAAGCTCTGCGCTTCCGGACATCGTCGCCCGTGCGTACGCAACGCACAGTTCCGCGAATCGTCCCTGGCAGCGGAGTGCCGTGTCCAACAGCCGTGGAGCGGCTGCCACCGCGCCAAGCCGAACGGCTGAACTGAGGCAAAAGATCTCGTGACCGGGGGCGCCCTCGTCCCGGTCGGCGTCGGCCAAGCGGAGGAGCTCCTCGACGGCGGCCTCCGGGCCGTCGACCCGATCACGGGCCAACGCCGCGAGGTACCTCTTCGTCCGTTCCTTCCGCCACGTCGGCCGGCGCAGCTGGGTGGAGGCTTCCTTCAGGTAGCGCAGGGCCTGCTCCTGCTCGCCCTGCAAGGCCGAGGCGTAGGCCGCCGCAGTGCAGGCGACATCCAACATGCCTTCGTTGTCCTGGACGCGCAATTGGCTTATGACCGGAATGAGCGCGTCCAAACCGTCCTGGCCCCGTCCCTGGAGGCACCGGAAGATCGCTTTGGGAAGATCGATCGCTGTAGGCAGTGCCTCGGCGACGGAAACCAAGAGGTCGTCGCCGGGTTGGACCATTTCCGCCTCTTTATCCCACCGTCCTGCAAGTACGAAGGCGAACCGCAGCCGCGATGTGGCGCGTCGGGCCGCCGCGACCGAAACAGCGGGATCATGGCAGTCAGCCGTCAGCTGTTCCGCCATGTCCGCCGCCTCGGATTGCCGTCCCGTCAGGGCCCACGCCTCGCACAGCCAGCTTCCGGCGAGGAGGCGGAACTCGGTGCCGTGCGATTCAAAGTCTTGAAGAACTTCTTCCAGTCTTGCCGCCATCTCAGCGTAGGAACCCGAATAGCTGGCTGCCTGCGATTCGGCAAGGACAAGTTCCTCCCGAAGTGTTGCGATGTCCTGCTCTTCGCCGGTTTCGGCTTCGAGCCGCTGCCTTACGCGGGCCAGCGTTTCGCAGGCTTGCGCCGTGGTTTCGGGAAGGGCCAGAAGGACTGCGGCCTCGGCCAGCTTGAGCCGGACCCATTCGGCCAGGGTGGCTTCATCCCCGGGTTCATCCAAGTGAAGACCCAGCAGCTCCCGGGCCGCAGCGACGTCACCCAGTGTCATCATCGCGCGGGCTTCCTCGGCTACTGCCCCGGGCACCGTGGAGTGGCCCGGAATGGACCGGACCAAGCGCAGGGCCAGCCGCGCATCAAGTTGCCGGTTCGCCATCGCGGCAGCTTCAAGCGCTTCTTCCCTTCCCAGCTTGGCTCCGCAGTCCAATGCCCAAGCGGCCATGGATAGCAACATCGAGCGTTGGCCAAGGGCCGGATCCATCGATTTAAGGAGCAGGCCCCGGAGTTCGTTGCTGCGGCCAGGGGGTACGTTCGCCCGGACCACGTCACCGACCAGCTGGCTTTGGAGCCGGGCCATCCTGGGCAACGAGTCGTCGACGACGAGGACGCCCCTTTTCTCAAGGGAGTCCACATCGTCCGCCGAGGCGAGTGCCAGCAGGGATTCCAGGGGCACGGCCCTGGCCAGTGAAAGGATCTCCAGGACTTTGCGCTCACCGTCGCCCATTCGCCCAAGCCGCGTGGTGATCAGATCGGTGATTGCCCTGCCATGCTGTTCGCTCCGGGACGTCAGGACCCAGACGCCGTCGCTTTTCAGGAGCGAACCCGATTCGGCGAGCTCCGCTGCGAGCATCTTGAGGTAGTGCGGGTTGCCCCCGCTGGCCGTCCACAGGGCATGGGCGCCGGACGGGGAGACCTGTGCTCCGAGCCCGGCTTCGAGCCAGGCGTGCGATTCCTGGAAAGTCAGGGGCTTGAGGTCGATCCGGTGCAGGAAGCCATCCCCGCACAGCCGCGTGATCTCGCCGCAGAGCCGCTGCGGGTCGGTGCAGGTGAGGACAAGTTGCGCTGTGCCGTTCCTCGCAAGTTGGGCCACTGTCATGGCCGCCAACTCATCAAGCTCGGTCGCGTTTTCTATGACCAGGTACACCGGCTTTCCCTCGGAGCGCTCACGGAGCAAATTGGTGAGTGCCGACAACACCAGGACTGGATGCGCCAGGTATCCCGGGTCAAGATCGCTCAGAAGGATATTGAGGGCGCCGTACGGTGATCTCGCCAACGCCGCGCTGCCGCGGATGACGACGACGAATGAGCGCCCGCGTAGCTCGTTCACCGCGCGAGTAGTCAAGTAGCTCTTGCCGCTCCCCGACGGCCCAGTAACAAGGACGCCACCCTTGGAAGCTGCCAGCGCGACGGCGATGTCCTCAACAGCGGCTCTGGGTCCGATCGGCGGCCAGGCCGTCGAAATTACCGATTTGCCTCCGGTTCCATCCGACGAAGACGTCGCCGAAGATGCGTCGAACGCCTGGTACCGGGACGCGTTCCCGGACCGAACGGCATGGACCGTAGATGCACTGCCTGCTGTCAACATGAGCGAGACCCCCAGTGATCGAGTGGTGACACCCCCCAATTAACCAGCTGGCCGTCAGGCCCACACCAGTAGTGAGTACTCGACTTTCATGGTGCCGGATACTCGTATGCGGGTGTGAGTACCTTTCCCCCGTGTGGCGGGTACTCGTCGCTGGCAGTGGCGTCCGTTCGAATCGAGAGTGCACTACTACTCCCCCGCGGCCATTCCCGGCTTCAGCCTGTACTCGACGCTCCTTGCGCGACGGCCGCGGCTCCTGCAAGTTCGTCCCTGCCGGTGATCCCCAATTTCGAATAGCAGCGGTACAGGTGCCCTTCGACCGTCCGGACCGAGATAAGCAGCGTGTCCGCAATCTGCCGGTCGCTGAGTCCCTGGACCGCCAGATTGACGATGTCCCATTCCCTCTTGGTCAGCTTCGGAACCACGGACTCGTTCTGCGTTTCCTCGCTGCCCTGGCCGAGTTCTTCGTTGCAGTGCGCCAGCCCCGCCCGCGCTACGGCGCTGAGCTCCTTGGTCTGGCCGCGATCCGGTGCTGCCAACGCCAATCCATATGCCTTGGCGGCCAGATGGTAGGCAGTGGCGGCCTGTAGCTTCTCCCCTGCGGACAGGTACCGGGCAGCTCCCCCGAACTTCAGTGCCCGCCCATACTCGGCGAGCGCTTGTGCCCACTCGCCCTCCGTTGCAGCCGCGGTTTCACAAAACCGGTCCAACCTGCTGGTGTCTCCCAGGCCGAGCGCAAGCTCAAGGGCATGAAGTTCAAGGTACGTCGCGTTTTCCTTCGCCGCGTCGTCAGCGTTTTGGTGCAACGCTTCCACTCCCGAACCGTCGGCGTTGAGGAGTTCAAGTCCGGCGTCGAAAAAACTGTTTGCCTGTGCCGCGAGAAGGTGGGTGCTGTGTTGTCCCCAGGCTTTGAAGTCCGCCCGGAACCGTTCGGCTTCAGGCAGCCCGGCGCCGGCCGCGGCATAGAAAGCCATGGCGGCACACAGTCCGAAGAGATTCTGCGGATCGCTGTCCCTCAAGGCTTCGAGTCCCGCCGTCAGCAAGGGCAGGGCGTCGCCGGTTTTTCCCTGCCTGATGGCAATGTATCCGGCCACCACGTAGGCCGCGCCGCCATAGGTCGCCATCGAGACGCCCGACGATTCGTAGTACCTGTCGAGGAGATTTTGTGCGTCGGCCCAGTCACCTACGGCCAACGCGCAGATGACGAGCCGGGCGGAGATGAACTCGGGGATGAAGAAGACATCGTTCTCCTGGGGCTGCGCCAAGGCGGCAGCTTCGAGAACCAATAGCCTCGCCTGGCGCCCGCGGCCGAGGGCGCACATCATTTCTGCCTTAAGTGCGAGTGCCAGGCCCCTGAACAGTGGGGCCAAGGAGCCTTCCACGGTTCCTGACTGGAGGAGCACCCGCTCCAGTTCCGGGCCCATCCTCTTGTAATCGCCATCGACGGAGCCGGCGAGCAGCCCGATCACGGTGGCGGCGAGCGTCACCGCGGCTTGCGCGGCCGGCGTCCGCTGGCCGTCGAGGCCGGGCTGCTGTTCGCCCCATTCGCGGAGGATCTCGGCCTCCGCCCGGATCAAGGAAGCCGACTGCCCGACGGCTGCACGCGTGGCCGCGCGAAGGACGCTGCTGGATACGACCTGGGAGGGTCCGGCGTCGCCATCCACAGTTTCCTGGGCCAAGGCTGCCGCGGCCTCGTCCCGGCGGCCGAGATTGAAGTATGAGCGGGCCAAAACGGCTTGAGCAATCGATTGCCATTGCACGTCCCGGACCGCGGACGCCATACGCAATGCGGTCTCGCTCTGCAGTAGCCTCGCCGAAAGGACCGCGGCCCGGATCAAAAGACGATCGGGCACGTCCGCCCCGCAATCAAGTGACCATGTCACCATCCGCAACAAGGAATCCGGGTTATCCTCCAACACATCCATCCGGGAGATCAGCTGCCGATGCAGTTGGAGGCTCTGCGCGGCCGGGACGATGCTTCTCAGCACCTCTCCGTAGACCGGATTGACGAGCCGGAGATTTGGCAACCCGTTGCCTCCGGGCTTGATCAAATGCTGGTCAACCAGCTCCTGGACGGCCGCTTCACCGGCCACAACGTTAATCAACGTCTCGTCCACCGGTTCTGCCAATGCGATCAAGTTCAAGGCTTCCCGGCCCGCGGCCGAAATGCGCATCAGCTGAAGTTTGACGACGGCCTCCAGCTTTACCGTGTGGACCGGAGTCGCGGCCGTCTTGAGCCAAACGCCGTGCCGTTGGACGAGGGTTCCCGAGCTCTCAGCTTCGCGGACAAGGGTCTTCAGGAGGAGGGTGTTGCCGCCCGCCTCCGTCCAGAAACCATGGCTCGTGCTGTTCAAGACGATTCCCCCGAGCAATGCCTCGCACAGTTCGTGGCCTTGCTCAGCGGTCAAAGGCTCCAGGTCGAACCATTCGGCGGTCCCCTCGTGCCACATGCGCAAGAGCGGTGCTGGAACCCCCGGCCGTGGAACGCATGCGGCCACGACTTTGGCCCATCCTGCCTGGACAAGCTCGGTCAGCATCGCGCACGTGGCATCGTCCAGGTAGTGCGCGTCATCGACCAGCAGCAAAGCCGGTCCTGTACCTACGCGGATGCCCTCGAGGTGATCCCACAGTGAGCGAAGCACGGCAACCCGGGAAGATATGTCGGCGAGTGAAAGATGGGCAAGGAAAGGAGCCAGTACCCCATACGGGACAGCGGTCAGTGACGGACTTCCGTGTATCGGGACTACCGCAACTTCCCCGCCAAAAACGCTGCCCAGCTGGGCCAGGAGGGACGACGCGCCGAGGCCGGAATCGCCCACGATGAAGACGGCCGAACAATCATCCGCGCGGATGGCGGCCGTAATTCCGGGGAGCAAATGCCCATAGTCGAGCCACGGTTCGGGCGGCCTTGTAGCGCGTTCTCCGGCATGAGCATGAACCGCCGCAGCGTTGTCATGACTGCGCGGTTCCTTCAAGCTCGCTCCTCGATGAGATTCCCATTTTCGTGAAGATTTGGTAAAGGTGGCCTTCCACTGTGCGCACGGAAACTTGCAACTGGTTGGCTACCTCTTTGTTACTCAACCCTTGACTGGCCATCTTTGCAACCTGACGCTCCCTTTCCGTCAGTTCGGGTCCAAAAGTGTGAGGTGTCAGGGGAAGTACCGGCACGGTCCCGACCAAGCGGTCCAGCCGTTGCTGGGCCAGCCTTGCGGACGCTGAATCGCCGGCTTCCCGGGCGATGTCCAAGGCCAGGACGGCACAGCGGGACTCCACTGCATCCAATTTCAGTTCCTGGGCAACCGAAGCGGCAAGTAGTAACGTCTTCGGGTCCTTCTTGCGGGTTCCCTCCGCCACCATCCGGTTGACTGCGGCCATCTTGCCCTGGCGGCGGGACGAAACCTGCTCCAGGAGCAACAGTTCCTCCTCGGTGCCGTGGACGGTGGCGCCGAAGAGGCTGATGGACGCCGTGGTGATCCGTCCTTTCGCCAAATCCCGGTTGGCCGACTCGATGAGGCTTTGCTTCGCCCCGGGATCCTTCAGCCAACGCCTGGCCATCTTGACGCAGAATTCGGCCATCCAGGCGGGGAACCAGGCCGTTTCCCCTTGTCCCTTTTCGGCCAATTCGAGAAAAGTCCGGGATTCCTTCACGTCTCCGGCCTGGGCGTACGCAAAAGCGAGCGCGGAGTAGGCCAGTGCTGGTCCGTAGTAGTTGCGCCTGATCTCCAACTGCGCCTGGGCGCCCAGCAGGGTGTCGATCGCGACTGAAGCCCGTCCTGCGTAGGTGTAGGAAACGCCCAGCGCCAGTTCGGCGGCACCGCCAAGATAATGGATGTTCTTTGGTTGCTGATCGAGGGTCGCAGTCAGCATCCGGGCTAGTTCTTCCCACTGTCCGCTGCACAGGAGTGCGGCAAACAAGCCTTCGGACAACCAGTTGTGCAACCGCGGCCGCGCCTTTGCACGCTGTATCTTGTGCCTCAGCTCGCGCGCCAGCTCGATCGCTTCCATTTCCCTGCCCAACACCGCCCAGGCCATGATCAGCAGGCTCCCGCAGCTCAGCCTTTGTTGAAGATCGATGCCGTCCCGGTACTCCTGCTCCAAGGCTTCGGCAACTTCGGCATACTCGCCCTGATGGACGTGGAGCTCGAAACTCGCGAGCCTGAGCATCCCGCTTGCCCGTTCGATTTCCGTGGCATCCGCTCCGGTTTCCTGCGATCGGCGGGAAAGATCCTCCCGGGCCTCGGCGATGAGGCCGGGTATTTGGAGGTGCCCACCTGGAACCCACAGCAGCGCGCTGCAGAGTTCCTGGACATAGTCCGCGTAGTCGTACGCCGGGAGGCGCCGAAGCTGCTCGGGCGTCACATCCTTCAAAGCGGCCACCGCGGCCTCGTGCTCGGCCAGAATAACGTGGGAAACGCAGCGTTGCTGGGCGGCAGCCACCCATTCCTTGTCCTCGCGGCCGATCTGCCGGGCGCATTCCAAGGCGAACCAGGGATCGAATTGCCTGTTCGCTGCCGTCGCAGCTGCCAGTGCCACTCCTGGTTCAAGGGTCTCGCGGACGTTCAGTGTCGAAGACGCAAAGCCCAGGAGCGCCTCGGCATCAAGGTCCCGGGTGATGCTGCCGATCACCCCGGCGGCGAGCCGCCGCAGTTCATTCCGCCGTGGCAGATCCATCCAGCCCCGAATAACCTCACCCATGTACTCGTCTCGCAGCGCCACCCGGCGGGCGCCTGACGGTTCGACGCGCAGGTAGCCGGACCACTCCATCTCGGCAACCACTTCAGGTTCCAGGACGTCCAAGAGCACGGCGAGCGGGGCCGTTCGAATGAGGGCAAGCAGCTCCAGGGCTTCCTGGACCGCGGGGGTCTCCCGAGCCAGGCGCGAGCGGACCAAGTCGGTCAGGACTTCAGCGGAAGAAAGGTGGATTTCGCCCTTCATCGCCCAAACCTGTCCGGCCAGGTGCAGGTTGCCTGAGCGGAGCTGTTCGGTGACGATGGCCTGGAGCACCAAGGGATTTCCACCGCTGGACGCGTGCAAAGCGCTTGCAGCAGTAGCGGTCACCCGTTTACCAAGGACGCCGCTCAGTAATTTAGCAACTTCCGCCCGTGAAAAAACCTGAAGTTCAACTTCGTCCAGGAGGCCGTCTTTCAACAGCCTGATCAGGTCTTCGGGCATGTCTGTGGCTTGGCGGACAGTGACGAGGACTTTCGCTGTCCCACTGATTAACAAGTGCACCAGAAGGGCCGTGCTCATGCTGTCCAAAGCGGGCAGTTCCGAAAGGACCAAGAGCACTTCGCGCCCCGCGGCGTCCGAACTTATCAAATGCGATATGCCGTGGATGATCGCGCCAGGAGAATCTGCGGCATCGACGGGAAGCCTCGCCACCAGATGGGCCAGCGCCCCAAAAGGAGTGCTGACGTCCGTGGAGCCGTGGAGGTGCAGGACGTGAGTCTTTGGAGTGAGCCGGGCCTCAACCGAACGGGCGAAAATCGCTTTGCCAACGCCCGGCGCGCCAACCACCACCACTCCGTACAAAGACGGGTCGCCGAGCGCGTCAATAACCGTGTTCTGAAGATCCTGCCGGACCAGGGACGACCATTTTCGACGCTCTGCAGCGCCCAGTGCTTGCCGCTCCGTTGCGGGTCGCTCTGTTTCAGACTCCGGTGTTGCTCGCAATTTAGATCACGCTACCTTCGCAGCTCTGGCGGACGTGACGTTCAGCGGGTCGTTTGCTTTTGTATTTCCTCTTCACCCCCAGCAGTGATTTGCAAAGTATCATAGCGATCGGCGTGAATCAATTAGCCAGCCGACTAACGATCAGGGTACTTGTTAACCACCGAAATGAGTGCACGTAGGCCCACGCTGCTAGGCCTTGACGGGGTGGAACTTCTGCTGGGCGGCAAGCAAACCTTGAGTCATCAATACCTCGACGGCATCCGCAGCTTCATCCAGGAGGAATGGCAGCTCCTTTTTCTCGGAAGCTCCAAAATCCCTGAGGACATAATCCGCGGTGTCCATTCTTCCGGGCGGCCTGCCCACCCCCACGCGAACCCGCAAGTAGTCCTTTGTAGCCAAGGCCTTGGAAATATCCCGCAGGCCGTTATGCCCGCCCTCTCCGCCGCCGATCTTCAGCTTGACCGTATTGAAGGGAATATCAATTTCGTCGTGGACGGCAATAACGTGATCAGGGGCGATGTCGAAGAACCTGGCCAGGCCGGATACGGGTCCCCCGGAAACGTTCATGTAGCTCATCGGTTTCGCCAGCACTACGCGCGGTCCGCCGATCCCCAGCCTGCCCTCGACCACTTGCGCCCGGGCCTTGTGGGCTTTGAAGCTTCCGCCCATCCGTGAGGCCAGTTCGTCCAGGACCATTTGGCCGACGTTGTGGCGGTTGTGGCTGTATTCAGCGCCGGGATTGCCAAGGCCTACAATCAGCCAGGTGTCTGTCATGGAGTCATCCTAGGGAATCAAGAGTGTGGAATGAAAAAGAAGTGGCCGGGACCCCTCAGGGACCCGGCCACCCGCTAAGGCTAATGCCGCAGTTAGTCGGAAAGACTAATAAACCGAACGACTACTCAGCGGCAGGAGCTGCCTCTTCTTCGGCCTCCGAAGTGGCCTCCGAGATGTTGATGATGAGGGTCTCGGGATCGGTGAGCAGTTCCGAACCGCTCGGGAGGACGATGTCCGAAGCGTGGACGTGCTCGCCGGCCTTGCGGCCTTCAATGCTGATTTCGACGAAGGTCGGCAGGTGCGTAGCCTCGGCTTCGAGGGAAACCGTGGTGGCTTCCTGGTTGGCGACAGCGCCAATGGCAGCTTCACCGATAACGTGGACGGCAACGTCAACGGTAACCTTTTCGCCCTTGCGGACGGTCAGGAGGTCGATGTGCTCGATGATCTGCTTGATCGGGTCGCGCTGGATGTCCTTCACGAGGGCAAGGTGCTCTTCGCCGTTGACGTCCAGGGCCAGCAGGGCGTTGGAAACGCGGACGGCCAGAGTGGTGGCGCGGCCCGGGAGGTTGATGTGGATGGGCTCAGCGCCGTGACCGTAGATGACGGCGGGGATCTGGCCGGCTGCACGGGCGCGGCGGGCGAAACCCTTGCCGAATTCGGTGCGCAGTTCTGCTGCGAGCTTCTGCTCAGACATGTGTACTCCTTGATTACTGTGGCGCCGGCGAATTGCCGGCAAGTCGATCAGCAAGGGCGGAGGTCTGTGGTGACCTTCCACGCCCGGCGGAATGCCAGCCGCTGAGCAGCAGGTTCGGTCCGCCTTCGTTGAAGGAGATTCAGACCCAGTCGATAACGGAGACCCGCAATCCGGTTTTAACCCGGATGTGCTCTCCCTCGCCAAGGTATCCCCAAGAGTTTAGCAGCCGCGTCCCGCCAAAGGGAAAACGACCCCGCCCCGCCCCAACTGGCTCGCATTAGTTGTCGTTTTGAGGGCTCATAACGACAACTAATGCGAGCCAGTTGGGTTGGACCAGCGATGAGTGGGCCCACGCCGGCGAGGGCCCCGGCCTGAGCTTGCGAAGGCTGGGAACCGGTGGGGATCAGGCGTTGCCGTCGAAGAGGCTGGTGACGGAACCGTCGTCGAACACTTCGCGGATGGCGCGCGCAATCAACGGTGCGATCGACAGGACCGTGAGCTGCGGGAAGCGCTTGTCGGCCGGAATCGGCAAGGTGTTGGTGACGACCACCTCGCGGGCACCGGAATCGGCCAGGCGCTGTGCCGCCGGCTCGGAGAAGACGGCGTGTGTGCACGCGATGATGACGTCCTTGGCGCCGGCGTTCTTGAGGACCTGGACGGCGCCGGAGATCGTTCCACCGGTGTCGATCATGTCGTCGATCAAGACGCAGGTGCGGCCTTCGATCTGTCCGACGACGGTCTTCGAGACGGCCTGGTTCGGCACCGTGAGGTCGCGGCTCTTGTGGACGAACGCCAAAGGCGCACCGCCCAGGCGCTCGGCCCACTGTTCCGCAACGCGGACACGGCCGGTGTCCGGCGAGACAACGGTGATGTTGTCCGCTTCGACCCTGGTGCGGATGTAGTCGGCAAGCAGCGGAATGGCCATGAGGTGGTCCACCGGGCCGTCAAAGAACCCCTGGATCTGGGACGTGTGCAGGTCCACCGACATGATGCGGTCCGCGCCGGCGGTCTTGTAAAGGTCTGCCACCAAGCGGGCGGAGATCGGCTCGCGGCCGCGGCCCTTCTTGTCCTGCCGGGCGTACGGGTAGAACGGCGACACAACCGTGATCCGCTTCGCGGACGCGCGCTTCAGGGAATCGATCATGATCAACTGCTCCA
The DNA here is from genome assembly GCF_058781765.1 of Arthrobacter sp. FW306-1B-G06A. NCBI lineage: Bacteria > Bacillati > Actinomycetota > Actinomycetes > Micrococcales > Micrococcaceae > Arthrobacter > Arthrobacter sp. FW306-1B-G06A. The sequence continues at coordinate 44,462 of NZ_JBYSXB010000041.1, forward strand.
TGAGCCAGTTGTTCAGCGGGGCCGGGTGCGCCTGGATGACGAAGGCATCGGTGCCACGGACGCTCTCCGCTGAGCGCACATAGATCTCCCCGTTCGCGAAGTCGTAGGCGTCGATAGGCAGGAGTTCGGTCTCCAACTCCTTGGCGATTTCCTGCGCCAGCTCGGGGTGCGCCCGTCCGGCGGCGAGAACTAGTTTCTTCTCGCCGTGTGCGGTAATTTCGCTCATGCCTGTGTGCCCTCTTCTGTGGTTGCCGGAGTACTTGAGGAATCGGGGGTGGCAGTGGAGCCAAGCGCGGCTTGCGCAGCCTGCGCCCGTTGGGCCGAGTTGCTGCCCTGCCGGTTGGCGATGACCCAGCCTTCCGCGTTGCGCTGGGGAGCGACACTCAGGGTGAGGGCTCCGGCGGGAACGTCCTTGCGGATGATGGCACCGGCGCCGCTGTATGCGCCGTCGCCGATCGTTACGGGGGCCACGAAGACAGTGTTGGAACCGGTCCGTACACCGGAGCCGATCACCGTGCGGTGCTTCTTCTCGCCGTCGTAGTTGGCCGTGATGTTGCCGCAGCCGATGTTGGTGTCCTCGCCGATCTCGGCGTCGCCGGCGTAGCCGAGGTGGGACAGCTTGGAACCGCGGCCGATCGTCACGTTCTTGGTTTCGTAGAAGGCGCCGATCTTGCCGGTCTCCCCAAGGACGGTGCCGGGACGCAGGTAGGTGAACGGGCCAACGCTGGCTCCCGCACCGATGGTCGATCCTGAGCCGTGGGTGCGGGTCACCTTCGCGCCTTCGCCCACCAAAACGTCGGTGAGGGTCGTGTCGGGGCCGACGACGGCGTCGCGCGCCACGGTGGTGGTGCCGTGGAGCTGTGTGTTGGGCAGGAGACGGACGTCTTCGTCCAGTGTGACGGTGGAATCGATCCAGGTGGTGGCCGGGTCGACGACCGTGACGCCTGCACGCATCCACGCCTCGATGATGCGGCGGTTGTGCTCTGCGCCGAGCGCGGCGAGCTGGATACGGTCGTTGGCTCCCTCGACCTGCCAACGGTCGGCGGTGACGACGGCGGAAACCCGGCCTCCGGCGTCGCGCGCCAATTCAAGAACGTCAGTGAGGTATTTTTCTTGCTGGATGTTCTCGGTGGTCACTTTGCGCAACTGCTCGCGAAGCACCTTTGCGTCAAAAGCGTAGATGCCGGAGTTGACTTCGCGGATGGAACGTTCGGCGTCGCTCGCGTCTTTGTGTTCGCGGATGCCCAGCACGGTGCCGTCCTCGGCACGAAGGATGCGGCCATAGCCATTGGCGTCGTCGAGCACCGCGGTCAGGACCGTCACGGCGTTGCCTTCGGATTCGTGCGTGGCGACCAGCTCGGACAGAAGGGAACCGGTCAGCAAAGGCACATCACCGTAGGTGACCACTACCGTGCCAGTGAGTTCTGCCTTCGCGTCCAAGGCGTCAAGGGCTACTTCCACCGCGCGCCCGGTCCCCGGAACATCGTCCTGGTCCACGATGACGGCGTCGGGATCGATCAGTTCAATGTGCGCGGCGACGAGGTCCCGCTCATGGCGGACCACGAGGGCCAGCTGCCGGGGATCGATGGAGCGCGCTGCGAGGATGGCGTGCGCCACCATGGAGCGTCCGCCGATTTCGTGGAGGATTTTGGGAGTCCGTGACTTCATCCGCGTACCGGCTCCGGCAGCTAGGACAATGACAGCGGCGGGGCCAGTAGTATCGGGGCTCACGAAGTCGCTCTCCTTGCTCGGTTACGTCCGGGCGAACCCGGCTGCGGCATCTGCTCTATCCTACTCTTGCCGATTCACAGCCTTCCGTGCAGCCAGTGGACAGCTTCGGGAGAGACGGTGCCTTCAGAGGCGGTGCCGGCAGACCACCGACAAGTTCCGCCCATAGGATTCGAACCTATACTCCACGGCTCCAAAGGCCGGGGTGCTGCCATTACACCAGAGCGGACCGTGCGCACTTAGCCCTTGCGGACGCAGGGTCCGCGGGGTTCCCGATTGACCGGGTCGCACACACAAGAATCTAGTTTGCCATGACCATCGCGGTGTTCGCGACTTGGCGCAACCCCGAGTCCTTTCCAGCGGTATTGGCGGGCACTCCAGAGGCCGCTTCACGCTTGCCATAAGGCATGATGGATGCGTGAGCAACAGCACAGGACTTCCCCGGCAGTCGACGGGTTCCAGGGTGATCAACCACCCACCCGCAGCCCAGGTTGTCCGTGCCCGGATGACAGGCTCCCAGCGCCGCTCCCAGCTCATCGAAATTGGCCGGGGCCTCTTTGCCGCCCGCGGCCTGGACGCCACGACCATCGACGAAATCGCAGCCGCCGCGGGCGTGTCCAAGCCGGTGATTTACGAGCACTTCGGCTCGAAGGAAGGCCTCTACACCCAGGTTGTGGAGTTCGAATTCCGGATCCTCCTCGACGCCATCAACGAGTCCCTCGCCGCCGAAGCCAAACCACGCGTCCTCGTTGAACAGGCGGCCCTTGCCTTGCTCGGCTACATCGAGGAGCGGAGCGACGGCTTCCGGATCCTCATGCGC